>JAFYIC010000022.1 GCA_017538845.1 Bacillota bacterium
CTCTGTCCGATGAGAAGCTCAGGTTCTTCGATATGGACATATATCCGGTGCTCAGGAACTTCTCGACCCTGAGGAGTTTCCTCCCCAATCTGAAGCAGAAGACCGTGGAGGATTTCATGGGGCTGTGGGATTCCCGGGAAGACGAGATATCCGGCGCGGAAAGCGTCGATCTGTATTTCAGGTACCTGGCAGACCACGATCCGGAAACGGAGGAACTGATACTCTGCCACAACCGCGACGATGTGCTGCAGCTTGCGAGGCTGCTGCCTGTACTGAGGAAGGCTGACCTGCACAGGGCCATGTTCGAGACAGGCTTTCCGATGAACAGGCCGGAGGATGCATCGCCTGAAGCACTGCCGGAAAGCATCACCGTGAATAAGATATCTATAACGCCCCGAAGCCTTGATATTTACGGCCAACAACAGTACAATAGTGCTAACCGCATGATCTTCGAGAGCGCTGAAACTCCGTACACGCTGAGCCTGGACTCAGTGGAAATGAGTTTTCACGCATCGGTGCCTCTCGTAGATCACGAACATATGAAAGATCTCTTTATCGCAGACCTTCGCCCCATGGGCATAGACGAAGAGCCATTTGCTTCCTATCCCCAGTTTGAAGACGGGCTTTTAGTACTGCAGAACGGAAATGAAACGTATTACTCACAGACGATCCACTTCGTCAGAGAGTTTTTGAATAAAGCGATCTGGAACAAGTAAAACCGAAAGGACAGAAAACATGGATTATTCAGAAGTAGCAAGACAGGTCAAAGCAGACAGTTTCAAGATGGCCTCCTTAAGCGAAGAGGTCCGCAACGGAGCTCTTGAGAACATCGCCAACAAACTGGACGCCGAAAGGCAGAACATCTTCGCGGCCAATCAGGCCGACATGGATGATTCCAGAGCAGCAGGACTTCCCGAGCCTATCATCAACAGGCTCAAGTTCGACGACCACAAACTTGACGACTGCATCAGCGGCATCAGAGGTCTCATCGGACTGAAGGATCCCCTCTTCAACAACCTGCTCGTGAGAGAACTGGACACAGACCTTAAGCTTATAAAGACAACTTGCCCCATCGGCGTAATCGGAGTCATCTTCGAATCACGCCCCGACGCGCTGGTACAGATATCGTCCCTGTGCATCAAGAGCGGCAACTGCGCCATCCTGAAAGGCGGCAGCGAGGCGGCCAAGAGCAACCGCAAGCTCTTTGACGTTATCTACGCGGCAGGTGTGGAAGCGGGACTTCCGGAAGGATTCATCACACTGGTCGAAGAACGCGAAGGCATCGATCAGCTGCTCAAGTGCCATGACTCCATCGACCTGATCATCCCGAGAGGATCCAATCAGTTCGTTCAGTACATCATGGCAAATTCAAAGATCCCTGTAATGGGACACGCTGACGGCGTTTGCCACATCTACGTTGATGAGGCGGCAGACCTGAAGAAAGCAGTGCCTATCATCATCGACGCAAAGACCCAGTACGTGGCGGCCTGCAACACAGTTGAGACGCTTCTCGTACACAAGAACATCGCGGACGTTCTCCTGCCACAACTGGCAGAAGCATCCGGCGGAAAGATCACATATCGCGGCGATGACAAGGCGGCAGCCATCATCCCGTGCGAAAAAGCAACAGAGGAAGATGACAGGAAGGAATATCTGGATTACATCCTTTCCATAAAGATAGTTGACGGTATCGACGAAGCAATCGCGCATATCAACAGATTCGGGTCTCATCACACGGACGCCATCATCACTGAGGATGCGGATGCTGCTGACAAATTCATGTCCCATGTGGATTCAGCCGGCGTATATCAGAACTGCTCCACAAGATTCGCTGACGGATTCCGTTACGGATTCGGCGCAGAGGTCGGCATCAGCACAGGCAAGCTTCATGCGAGAGGCCCTGTGGGACTTGACGGACTGGTTACCTACAAGTACCGCCTGATCGGAAACGGCAACATCGTGGCAGACTACGCGGAAGGCAGAAAGTCGTTCAAGTACAAGGATCTGTAGAATACATCAGGATATATAAAAATGCTGCATCGGCGGTCATGCCGGTGCAGTTTTTTGTTTGGGCAAAAGGCAGGGGTATGACAGCAGTCCTCGCCGCTTCGCGCCTGCGGAGGCTGCCATCCCCCTGTCTTTCTGCCCTACACAAAGAAAAAGCGGCCTGGTGCCGCTTCCTGCTTTTTTATTTTGCTATGTCTGCAGGTGTGACGTTGACCACTTTCTGCAGGTCGCCGAATTTCATCTTCACCTGATGGCCGATTTTTCCGGCGGAGAAGCATATCTCGTCCAGGTCCAGACATGTTTCGTGGATGAAAGTTTTGAAAGGCTTCTTCATGCCGATGGGCGAGCAGCCTCCGTGAACGTATCCCGTCAGGGGCAGCAGCTCCTTCTGGTGGATCATCTCGATCTTCTTCTCCCCCGCTGCTTTGGCTGCTTTTTTCAGATCCAGGTCGTAAGTGCCGGGAACCATGAACACGTAGTGCTCTCCCGTTCTTCCCACGGTCACCAGGGTCTTGAACACGTGCTTCGGGTCTTCGCCCGCTGCTTTGGCCACGTCCTCAAGATTGGTAAAATCCACATCCAGGGCTTTGTATGTATAGTCGACCTTTTTCTGGTCGAGTATCCTCATTACGTTGGTCTTGTCGTCTTTCTTTCCCATGTCAGTCCTCGTCCAGTACGTATTCCAGCTGCGTTTCTTTCACTTTCATGCCCATTCTGTCGTAGAATTCCCTTGCGTTGTCGTTTCCTTCCCAGACATTGAGGGTCACGTCGTAGCACCCGCGGCGTTTAGCTTCTTCTTTTACGAATTCAAACATC
>JAFYIC010000150.1 GCA_017538845.1 Bacillota bacterium
CGACAGGCTGAAATAAAGGATGAAACTATGGCTGAAATCATAACCAATGAAAAATATAACGTGACGGGCATGTCCTGCGCGGCCTGCAGCGCCCACGTGGAAAAAGCTGTCGCCGGGCTTACCGGAGTCAGCAATGTTTCCGTTAACCTGCTCACCGGCTCCATGACCCTGGACAGAGACCTGTCCGTTTCAGAAGAAGACGTGTGCGCCGCTGTCAAAAAGGCAGGATACGGAGCGTCCCCTGCCGCCGGATCTTCAGATACCGCGGCGGATAACGTAAGCGACGCCTTCGAGGACACGGAAACACCGAAACTGGCCAGACGGCTGATCGCTTCCATATGCATCCTCATACCGCTTCTGTACGTCTCTATGGGACATCTCATGTGGGGCTGGCCCATCCCGGATGTTATGGATACTCCCATAGCCATCGGGCTTTGTGAGATGCTCCTCACCATAGTCATAATGATCATAAACAGGAAATTCTTCACCAGCGGACTGCTGAGCCTGACCCACGGCGGACCTAACATGGATACTCTTGTGGCGCTTGGCGCAGGCGCTTCTTTCGTGTACAGTCTGGCAGTGCTTTTCCGCATGGGGAACCAGCTCTATGCGGGAGATACAGGCGCAGCGGCAGCAGGCCTTCATGACCTGTACTTTGAATCCGCCGCTATGATCCTCACCCTGATAACCGTGGGGAAAACTCTCGAATCACGAAGCAAGGGAAAGACGACGAACGCCATAAAGAGCCTTATGGATCTGGCTCCCAAAACGGCCACCATCCTCAGAGATGGCGAAGAAACGGTCATTCCTGCCGCCGAAGTCAAAGTCGGCGATATTTTCATAGTCCGTCCCGGGGAAAGTATCCCTGTTGACGGCAGAGTCATAGACGGAGAAAGCGCTGTAGACGAGTCCGCTCTTACAGGAGAAAGTCTCCCTGTAGACAAGGCATTCGGCTCGACAGTAAGTTCAGCTACCATAAATCAGAACGGATCCCTCACCTGTGAAGCCATACGTGTAGGCAGCGACACCACTCTCAGCCATATAATCGAGATGGTTGAAAACTCCGCCTCATCGAAAGCTCCCATCGCCAGGATCGCAGATAAAGTATCGGGCATTTTCGTTCCGGTAGTCATACTTATTGCAGTGATAACACTGATCATCTGGCTGCTGGCAGGCAGGGAGTTCGGATTCTCACTTGCCCGTGCAATAAGCGTACTGGTCATCAGCTGTCCCTGCGCTCTTGGTCTTGCCACGCCTGTCGCCATCATGGTCGGAAACGGCCTGGGCGCCGGAAACGGAGTCCTGTTCAAGACTGCCTCCACCCTTGAGGCAGCCGGTAACACCGACATAGTAGTTCTGGATAAAACAGGCACCATAACCGAAGGAAAACCACGTGTTACAGATATCGTGCCGGTCGCAGACGTAAGCGAGGAAGAACTTCTCACGGTAGCCGCTACCCTTGAATCCAGAAGCGAGCACCCGCTTGCAAAAGCCGTCATCGAAGAAGCCCGGGCAAGAGGAATAAAGGCCACCAACATGGCGAATTTCGAAAATCTTCCCGGTCACGGTGTGAAAGCGATAGTAGACTGGTTTCTCGCCCTGGGAGGCAACGCTGCGCTGATGGAAGAGAACGGTCTTCTTTCTGCCCGCGAAGATGCCGACCCGGCTTCACTTTCCATGTATGAAACGGGCGACAGATTTTCCGCCGAAGGTAAAACGCCTCTGTATTTTGCCAGTGACGGACGTATACTTGGCGTCATTGCCGTAGCTGACGTGGTAAAGGAAGACAGCGCCGAAGCTGTAAAGATACTGAAGAACATGGGCCTGCGGGTAGTGATGCTCACGGGAGACAATAAACAGACCGCATCTGCCATAGCATCTCAGATCGGCATAGATGACGTAATATCAGACGTGCTGCCGGCAGATAAAGACGCGGTCATCCGCAGCCTGCAGAAATACGGCAAAGTGGCCATGGTGGGAGACGGTATCAACGATGCGCCCGCCCTCACCTCTGCCGATACAGGCATAGCCATCGGAGCCGGCGCGGACGTAGCTCTGGACGCCGCAGACATAGTCCTAATGAAATCATCTCTCATGGACGTAGTATCGTCCATAAGGATCTCACGCCAGACTCTGCGCAACATACGACAGAATCTCTTCTGGGCGTTCTTCTATAACTGCATAGGCATCCCAATCGCTGCAGGAGCACTCATACCGGCTGTCGGTCTGACACTGAATCCGATGATAGCCGCAGCGGCCATGAGTCTTTCCAGCTTCTGTGTGGTTTCAAACGCCCTGAGACTGAACCTTTTCAAAGTGACAAACACCGCGCGTGATACCGGCAAAAAACCGATTGATCTGCCCGGTACAGATAATACAAAAATGCTTACTGAAAACGAAACATCAGGAGGTGCAAGCGAGATGAACGAAAAGACTTTCAACGTAAAAGGAATGATGTGCCAGCACTGTCAAGCAAGAGTAAAAGACGCTCTTGACGCAGTAGAAGGCGTAGAAAAAACTGTGGTCGACCTTGATAACGGTACAGCCACAGTAACTCTTTCAAATGACATAGCTGACGATGTGCTCATAAAAGCCATCACAGACGCCGGCTATGAAGTTGCCTGATCTTTCTTGCTCTCTTTGACCAGTGCTTCATAGAGATCGGGGTAAGCCCTCTTTATATTGACGATCTTCCCTGCTTTGTCAACGAAGCAGTGTTCGGTGTGTCCTTTGTTGACCAGTTCTCCGTCAGAAGATCTCTTTATTTCATATTCACATATGAGCCTGGCGCCGTTGAACCGGCCCAGTTTCACTTCTATAACAACTTCCTCGGGGAACGTGGTAGTCTGCAGATATCTGCATTTCACTTCGACTACCGGGCAGATGACGCCGTCTTCCTCGAGTTTTTCATATCCCCATCCCAGGTCTCTGAAGTATTCCATCCTCGCCTCTTCCATCCAGCGCAGATAGTTGGAATGATGGGTTATGCTCATCATGTCTGTTTCGTAGTATTTTACTTTTCTGCTGTATTTGAACATTTTCTGCCTCCGTTTGCTTTCTATGTGACGGTATATCCCAGCACAAGGAAAATGATCACGGTGAGTATTACCTGTGGTATCATCAATGCTCCCGCCGAACGGAAATACTGCGCATTATCGATTTCTGTCGTCTGGCATGTCAGCGCGGCTTCAGATCCGTAGAAGCACATCTGGGAGCTTGTAGCCGTAG
>JAFYIC010000151.1 GCA_017538845.1 Bacillota bacterium
ATGGTTTTCTTGAGAAAACGTGTATTATCCTTATTTGGTTTTCAGGGTGCAAACCCTAGAGATCCGGTGACTATAGCGGAGAGGTTACACCTGTTCCCATCCCGAACACAGTAGTTAAGCTCTTTTGCGCTGATGATACTTGGTGGGCGACCGCCTGGGAAAGTAAGTCGTCGCCGGTTAACAAAAAAGACTGTCTCCATTGACAGTCTTTTTTAATGTTCTGTAAATAAAAGAGCGGCAATGTCCTTTCGCCGGCGGTCCTCGGCTGCGCCTGCGGAGGCCGGCTTCACGGCATTGCCGCTCTTTATATCAGAGATATTAGAAAAGTGTTCTTGGATCTGTGTATTTTCTTTTGTAACTGAGCGCTACGTTCTCACATGTGAGCTTGCCTTCGTATGTGTTCACGCCCGAATAGATCGTGTCGTCTACCTTGCATGCGCCCTCAAGACCGTTATTGGCTATGGTGAGGCCGTACTTAAGCGTGGCATTCGTCAGCGCGAATGTTGAAGTTCTCGGAACTGCGCCCGGCATGTTTCCTACGCAGTAGTGAATTATATCATTGACCTTGAAGATCGGATCGCTGTGAGTCGTTACCTTTGTGGTCTCGCAGCATCCGCCCTGGTCTACTGCAACATCTACGATAACGCTTCCGGGCTTCATGGTCTTAAGATACTTTTTCTTCATAAGTTTCGGAGCTGATTTGCCGGGGATGAGTACGGATCCGATAACGATATCCGCGCTTTTTACGGCTTCTTCAATAGCTGCGTCTGTGCTGTAGAGAGTCTGGATCCTTGATCCGAAGATATCATCCAGATAAGCGAGTCTGTTCAGGTTCACGTCTGTGATAGTTACATTAGCGCCCATTCCAACGGCGATTTTGCAGGCGTTGGTCCCTACGTTGCCTGCGCCGAGAATGAGTATATTCGCCTTCGGTGTTCCCGGAACGCCCGAAAGAAGGAGCCCTGAGCCGCCGAAAGTTTTTTCTATGTACTTAGCTCCCTGCTGGATGCTGAGACGGCCTGCGATCTGGCTCATTGGAGCGAGAAGCGGAAGTCCGCCGTTCACATCTTTGAGAGTCTCATAAGCAACGCCTTTTACGCCGCTTGCCAGCATAGCCTGTGTGAGAGCTTTGTCGGCGGCAAGGTGCAGATAAGTGTAGATTATCAAATCTTTCCTGAAATACTTGTATTCTGATTCCAGGGGTTCCTTGACCTTTACGATCATATCGGACTGGTTCCAGACTTCTTTGGCAGTCTTCTTGATCTTTGCGCCTGCAGCGGTGTACTCAGTGTCTTCGAAGCCGGAGCCTTCGCCTGCTCCTTTTTCGATCAGGACCTGGTGACCCGCAGAAACATAGTCTTTTGCATTGCTTGGGGTCATTCCTACACGGAATTCATTGTTTTTGATTTCTTTTACACAACCAACGATCATTTTGTTACCTCCTTGTTGCCATATGTGTAAACGGAATATGCAGACTGCGTGATCTTTCGCACAGACCGCAAATTATATTCCAACGGGATACTATCATATCAGAACGTCATATGACAACCGTTTTGAAGAAAACAAATGAATTTTATACAGCACAGGACCGGATCATACGCCGTATTGCAAAAAAACGAAAAATGTATTGACATTGGAGCGGCATCAACCTTTATTATTAATATGAGGAGATATACAATGAAGAAACAATTTATACCTTTCATAATGCTTGTCATAACAATGGTCATCTGGGGAGCTGACGTTATCGGGATACAGGTCTCGGTGGGAACTATAAGCCCCAGCTTCTTTGCGTTTGCCAGGATACTGGCAGCACTGGCCGCGGCATTCGTGATCCACATGTTATTCAACCGCGGGGAGAAGATAAAGAAGATCCACAGAAGGGAACTCCTCATTTCCGGAGTGATAGGCATGGCGCTCTACTGGTATCTGGAGAGCAAGGCCATCTCATATACGTCCGGCTCACTTTATGCAATAATGCTGGCGTTACTGCCTATCGGCGGGCTCATATCCGACAGGCTCATATTCAAACATAAGATAACCGTGAAGAAGATAATAGGCATATGCGTTTCTATTATCGGCGTGATCATAGTCATCACCGGAGCGGAAAACGCAGAAGCCCTTACGGGAACGGTAAAGGGATTTCTCCTTACGATAATAGCGATACTCTGCTGGACCGTTTATCTGGTGGCGTCCAAACCGCTCTTTGAAAGCTACTCGGTGGCGACGGCGCTGATGTACCAGATGCTTATCGGTGTCATATGCCTTGCGCCATTTGCTGTGGCGAATATTCCTGCGGTATCAGACTTTAATATGGGAGTCATAGGGCTGATCTTTTTCAATGGTATGGTATGCACGACCCTTGCGGAACTTACCTACGGATTCGCAATAAGGTACCTGAACCTGACTATCGTTACGACCTTTGAAAATCTGGTGCCGGCCATAAGCATAGCCATAAGCTATCTCGTTTTCAAGACAATGCCTACGGGACAGCAGCTCATCGGCGCGGTGATAATCATAGCAGCGGTCATTATGATCAGCTTAAGCAAGGATGAAAAGATAGATACTCTCAACGGGCCGCAGAGCGAATAGAATACTGATATCAAACACAATATCAAATCGATTATATATTTAACAGAGCACAGAACTGAACGAACGCGTCCTCGGTGCTGACGGCACCTGCGGGAGGCGTCCGCTCAGCTCTGTGCTCTTGTTCTAAGAAAAGAAATCGGTGTTTATTGAAAGTGCCCTCCGTGATATAATAATTGTGTATACGGCAAACGGCAAAAAGCAAAGCGGAAAGACGGAGAAAAAAATGGATATACTGATGACAATATTAAAAATCATATTCGTGCTTATGCTTTGCGTGCCCATATTTTTTGTCGCCAAGTCGCTGATAACTCAGCTTATCGATGAGTTCGTCAAACAGCAGAAAAGGAAGAAGGACAACAGGTAAGACGGTATATGAAAAAGGGTATTTTTTTAAGCCTGGAAGGACCTGACGGATCAGGCAAATCCACACAGATAAAATACATACTGGATTTTTTCGAGAGCAGAGGGTATGAGACCGTTCTGACCAGAGAACCGGGAGGAACGTCGATCGGCGAGAAGATCAGGGACGTGATCCTGGATAATGAGAATTCCGAGATGGATCCCATGACAGAGACCATGCTTTACGCGGCATCCAGAGCCCAGCATGTGGCGCAGGTCATAAGACCGGCTCTTGAAGCGGGCAAGGTGGTCATCTGCGACAGATTCGTGGATTCCAGCATAGCATATCAGGGATTCGGAAGAGATCTGGGGGACTGCGTCGCATACATCAACGAATATGCGATAATGGGATGCGTTCCGGACATCACTTTCCTTATGAAACTGGCGCCCGAAGAGGGGATAGGCCGTATCGGAAGCGGCGAAAAGGACAGGCTGGAGTCCGAGGAGATATCCTTCCACAGGAAGGTGTATGAAGGCTATGAATACCTTGAAAGGACTTATCCGGACAGGATAATCGGTATAGACGCCTCAAGGGGCATAGAGGAGATAAAAGCTGAGATACAGAAACAGCTGGAGAAACTTATAGAAAAGAAATGAGCCTGGAGAAACTGCGTGAAAACAGAAGAACTGCAGAGAGACTGAGCCGTGCCGTCCGCGCCGGCCAGCTTTCCCACGCGTATCTGTTCGAAGGCGATACCAATACAGACAAACTCGCATTTGCAAAGGAGTTCATAAAAGCAGTGCTCTGCGAAGAGGCGCCCGGATACGGATGCGATGAATGTGTGACATGCAGGAAGATAGACCACGATCACCATGAAGACGTGGTATATGCCGAAGGGCTGGGCAAAACGGGCGGCATAGTAGATGAGGAAATTGAAGAGATCCAGTACCGCCTGAAGATGAAGCCTAACGAAAAGAGAAACATCGCGGTGATCCCGAATGCGGACACCATGACAGACAGAGCGCAGAACAGGTTTCTGAAGACTCTGGAGGAGCCGCCTGAAGGAACCATCATAATCCTTCTGACAGAAAACAAAGAGAGACTTCTTCCTACAATAGTTTCAAGATGCGTGTGCTTCAGCCTGCAGGAAGCAGACCTTGAGGCCGATGAAAAAGCGGCGGCTGAAGCGGCGGAGCTGTGCAGCATGCTGTTTGCGGGAAAACCTTTCTATGAGACTACGGAAAAAGCCGATAAGCTCATGTCAGATAAAGACAGCGCGCTTTTCCTTCTCGACGGGATGGAAAACTACATCGGAGATATAATCAGGAACGAAGAAAAACTGAGGAATTACAAGAGAGAGAGCATTTACCATGCAGTAGACGCGGTGGAGGAAGCCCGCCAATTCATCAAGAGAGGCGTCTCCTACAGATATGCCGTGAACAGGATGATACTGCAGATCGGAGGATAGACAGATATGGAGAAAGTTGTAGGCGTGAAATTCAAGAAAGCCGGAAAGATATACTATTTTTCGCCCGGGGACTATGAAATAAATACAGGCGACAACGTGATCGTTGAGACCGCAAGGGGACTTGAGTTCGGCACCGTTACCATGGGGTGCAAAGAGGTGAGCGAAAGCGAGATAGTTTCCCCGCTGAAGAAGATCATCAGGATCGCCAAT
>JAFYIC010000152.1 GCA_017538845.1 Bacillota bacterium
CTTCCATAGTCGGCGTCTGGATGCAGGAGATCGTGTTCGCCGGAGCTCCTGCTTCTACGGCAGCCTGTGCCACGAGTTCAGCTGCTCTCTGAGTACATTTCGCAGCTGACGGATGTGGTGAGAAGATGATAGCGTTTCTTGCTTTCACCGCGATCATAGCCTTGAATATAGCTGTTGAAGTCGGGTTGGTCGATGGAACGATACCCATGATCAGACCAACAGGTTCAGCTACTTCCATAGTCTTTTTGACCGGGTCTTCATTAAGAATACCAATCGTCTTCATATCCTTTATTTCGTTATAAAGAATAGTCGAGGAAAGGTGATTCTTGTATGTCTTGTCGGCAACTTTACCGAAGCCCGTTTCTTCTACTGCCATCTTGGCAAGTTCAACGGCATGTTCTTCGGCAACGCGTACCATGTTGACAAGGATCTTATCGATCTGCTGTTCATTGTATGTTGCAATCTGTTCGGTTGCGATCTGTCCCAGGCGAGCCAGGTCTCTGACTTCCTGTATGGAACGAAGATCTTTATCGAAGTTGTCCACCATGCAACACCTCCTTGTTATTCTTTACCTTGACCATGCTGTTACTTCTTGAAGAATTTCTTGAACTCATCCACGAGCACTTTCTTATTCGCATGAGTGATCTCACGTCCTGCGATACCGAATTCTCCGTTGAATTCTCTTGCCAGTGATCTGAGGTCAACTACCTTTGTCTGTGTCAGTACGTCCAGCGCGTCTTTAAGGCCGTTCTTCTTTACGATCGATTCAAGTTTCTTTCTGTCGATCGGTCCATCGACCTTTACCGGCGCCGGCTTAGATTCTTCTTTTGCGGGAGCAGTCTTTGCAGGAGCTACTTCCTCCTTCTTGACCGGTTGTCCGCCGCCCCCATGAGGATCAGGTTCGTCAATCATCCTCACTTTCTTCTTCGCCTTCACCCGGAATGTGCTTTACGATAAGTCCATCCAGAGTTTCGTGAGGACGAGGAATTACGTGTGTGGAAATGATTGTTCCGCCCATTCTTGTAACAGCTGATGCTGCTGCGTCTACAGAAGCTTTGCATGCCGCAACGTCTCCTGCGATAGTGATTGTTACGAGACCTCCTTTTACGAAGGTTCTTTCAACGAGAGTTACCTCTGCTGCTTTCAGCATGGCGTCTGCGCTCTCGATTGCGGGTACGAGACCCTTTGTTTCGATAAAACCAAGTGCTTTCATAATAAATCTCCTTTATCAATTATTTATCAGTAAGTTACATAGAATACCTTTGCTTTGGTATCCCCACTGCTAAATACAACTTTAGATCCCTTCTGGATGAACAGGCAGTCTCCCGGGTATGCTGTATGAGGAACTCCGTCTACGGTCACTGTAAACTGACCTTCGACTACATAGTATGTCTCCTCAGGCTCAACATCCCAGTCGAACGTGCAATGATCCACCGTCATGAATCCTGCATTCGTTGAGCTTCCGTCGTAGGAACCTATCAGTTCCTGATACTGCACTTTGCCATTGTCTGCAGGAACACCGGTCTCAAATACATCCATCTTGATCCCGCCGCCGCGAACCAGCTTAAAGCCCTTATCGCATTCGCATTTATAAGGAGCGTCTGCTGCACAAGCAGGTGTCGCTGCGTCTTTCTCTAAGAAGTCGCCAAGCATTCCGCTGTCACTCATCTTCTTGAGAGCATTGTAGATCATTTCACTGTCCAGAGCGTCTCCACCGGCTGCAGCTGCAGGTGCCGGTGCCGTCGAGGCACATCCGCATCCTTCCCCGACTATCTCCAGGCCCTCTGCCCGGATCCTATCGCGCGCTGCCGGTGTTATAAGCGTGTTGTCATCAACACATACTGTCTTTCCACCCTGTGCAATGATGTCAGTAATGCTCTTTTCACAGATAAGCTTTTTCATCAGTGTTCACATCCTTTCATCATTTTATTTAGAGTAACGATTCTATCAATCTATCTGAAGGTGATGGTATCACCTCAACATTAACTAACAGGCCCTTTTCTTTTGCGATCTCTATACCTGCGTCCGCAGCGGTCTTTACCGCTCCGACCTCTCCGGTAAATGTGAAATACGCTTTGCCGCCGATGCCATTGCCAAGCCTGAGTTCAATAGCATCAACCTCAGCAGCTTTTATGATCTCATCTGCCGCTATTATCATAGTTGCCAGTGAGAAGGATTCCACGATTCCCACAGCCTCCATATGTTCCGGCATCGTTGCACCGGTGATAGCCGGGAAAACCTGCGGGCTCACATTCGGTATAACGATGGAATCAACAAAGAATTCACCGGCAAGGTCTTCGCCTATACCTACAGACGCCTTTACCGCTGCTACATCGCCTGTGACAATGGTTATATACTTGCCCGGGCAGGAAGTAACAGAGGTCACGATCTCAACTTCTGAGATCTTTACCATCTGGTCAGCAACATAAATGCCTCGTGCTATGCTGGTAAATTCAACCATTCCTATAGCTTTTTCCATGGTCTACACCCTCCTTATGGCAATATACTTATCATTAACTTCTGAAACCTGGCCTGATATGCTCGCGTGTACCGGCGCTCCCAGAGCATTTTCCGGTACCTGTCCTATCAGCTGGCCTTCGGTGACTGAGTCGCCTTCTTTTACGACCGGCTGGCAGGGAGCTCCCACATGCTGGCTCAGCATGATCTTTACTTCCGCCGGAGCGATCGAATCACCGGTCATCGGCGCAGGCATGTCGAAACTGCTGAGTCTCAGTCGTGCTATCAGCCTCTTGCTCGGAACGAGACGGTAACTTCTGCTTCCGCGGGCGCTGTACTGTTTGCCCTCTTCCGGCTTGTATTTGATGCCGTCTGCCATCAGTTCGTTCTTGAGCATAAGGTTGGTAAGTCTCGGATGAAGGTTAGCCGGACATGAGAAGTATTCACACAGATTACACTGACAGCACAGCTGCGCGATCTTCTTTGATTCAACATCATCCAGTCCGTAATTCAGCACCCTCATCATCTTATGAGGCTCCATATCATGTCCAATGAGGAATCTCGGACAGAGGTCGGTGCACATTCTGCACTGTTCACAGGTCGCGCGGTTGACTCTCTTTGCCTGATCTTCCGTACATGACTTTTTCTGAATGAGCGGATGGTCCTTCTTTAGTATTACAAATCCCTTGTTTTTCTTCGCTATGGCCCCGTTCCTGTCTGCAAGGAGCGGTCCCATCATCGGACCTCCGTCTATGATCTCATAATCGCTGAAATCATCTATTCCTGACATCTTCAGAACATCCATGACAGGCGTTCCAACGGGAACTTTCACAGTGATCCTGTTTGGTATATCTCCCACCAGAGTCAGATATGTTTCTGTCACAGCCTTTCCCTGAGATGCAAGATAGACATTCAGCGCCGTCTCTGCATTCATTACAACGCAGCCGCACATGATAGGAATACCTGTCTCCGGCACGGTGCGTCCGGTCAGTTCATATACGAGTACCTGCTCGTCTCCTGCCGGATAAATGTCGGGAAGTATACCTACCGATACATAGTCTCCCAGGCCCATCTTTTCGATAGTGTTCTCAAGGATCTCTATGACATCTCCATGTTTGCCTTTGATGCCTATTATCGCTTTCTTTGCCTTGACATGGCGGCCGGACATCTCGAAGCCCTTTATGATCTCTTCCGGATACATGGCCATGATCTGCTGGTCCACACGCAGAAGCGGTTCGCATTCCGCGCCGTTGAGAAGGATATATTCCGCCTCGGCATTCAGCTTGGCATGTGTCGGGAATCCGGCTCCGCCGGCACCTATCACACCAGCTTCCTTTACCTGATCAAGAAAACTCATGTCACATCCTCCTAATCAAAATTCACAATCTTCGTCTATAATTCCCACGATGGCCGCATCCACAGGGACGCTATCATCACCGATCATTCTTCTTGCTGCCGTACCAAGAGAAACCAGAATGCGGTCGCCGATCCCGGCGCTTATAGTGTCGATAGCTACCAGTCTCTGCCCTTCATTGGCTCCTCCGCCGATCACTTCGACCAGCATCAGTTTGTATCCGTTGAGCAGGTCAGATTTCCGCGTTGCCCATATATTGTCGATGAGCTTTGCTGTAAGCATTCTTTATCTCCTTTCCTTTTTTCTTTCTTCAGCATCTTCTTTTATGGCTTTCATTGCCGATTCCACCGATGCCGTATCTCCGAAGATGGCCAGAAGTATCATGTTCTGGGGACAGCTTCCGCGTATGTCCTCTACCGTTACCCCAACAGTCTTTTCAGCTATATCAGAAGCAACTACCATCTCTATGAGTTTCCCCTGTACCAGACCGACAGCATCCACATTCTCGGGACGTTCACTGGTCGGGGTTCCCTTTCTTCGCATCAGGATGTCTATGGTCCCCGGTGAAGGGGTTTTGATTATCCTGAAATCCATTTCATTTCTCCTTATCTCTTATTCCATATCCTCCTGTTTGCAGTTAAGTGCGATACCAAGAGGCGTTACGAACATAGGATTCTTTGGTTTGTGTGTGTATATACCGACGTTCTCTCCTATAGTTTTCTCTATATCCGTCAGACATGCTGTTCCGCCTACGAGAGCTATCTCGTCGACATCATATCCTTCGACCTGATTTTTGATTATAGAAGATACTTTGTCGATTACCGGTTTCAAAACCGGGAATATTTCTCTGTGGTTCTTCGGATCTCTCTTATAGAGTTCTGCTTCTTCATAGCTCTTCTTGTATGCTCCTGCAAGAACCAGCGAGAAATGAGTTCCTCCTGTGGCTTCGTCATCTACGTATATGACTTTGCCGTCTTTAAAGATCGAGATGCCAGTGGTTCCTCCGCCAATATCCACTACTGCTCCGTCCTTGATCTTGAGAACAGCGTTGGCAGCTGTAGGTTCGTCAAGCACATTGCTCACAGTGAATCCGGCTCCTCTTACGACATTTGCCACCGCTCCGTGATCGACACTTTCCGTTCCCGGAGGAATAGCTGCTGCTGCGAATTCCAGTTCTTCCACGCCCAGATCTTTCTCAACTTTTTCCTTCATTTCACGGACTATCTGTATGGCCCCCACGTAATCCACTACGATTCCGTCTTTTACCACATCCGCGTATTTGTAGGCTCCGGCTACCGGTTCGAAGTTCTCATCAAGTACTGCTATCACAACGCAGGCTGTACCAAGGTCAACGCCTGTATAATAAACTTTGGATTTCGTTTTTTTCGGTTTCTTTACGACCTTTTCGAACTTTTCTACGATCTCGTCACAGTATTTGAAGTTCAATCTTTTCTCTGACATTCATTACCTCCGAAAGCCGTACATATCAGCTGGCTGATCCTGTTGATTATCTGGTTGAGTCGCTCCGTTATGCACTTGTTGGTGCAGTGTGTCTCCATGACCACTACCTGCACTTCATACAGTGCGCAGCGCAGTCTGTGCAGAAGAAGTATTTCCTTTCCCTTATCCGCCTGGATATGGAAACTGGTGATTTCGAAACATTCGCCCAGATCACTGGAGAAGTTGCCGTCGTTCATACAAGAGCAACCATTACAGGGTATCGGGTCAAAGCTCCTGCCCTCCCTGTCCATCTGTTTGATCTCGTCAAATTTCTGACCAAGTTCCAGGACTTCCTGCGCAAGGCATTTGTCTTTATCCAGCAGTTCCGAAGCAGTGAGCAGGAACAGTGAATCCACAGACTTGAGAGCTGCGAACAGTCTCTTGTTTCTGAGCAGGTCCGAAGGTCCGGATCCCGGCTCCTTCCCTGCGATCACGCCGTCTCCGACGTGCATGAGCGTTCCGTCTGCGAAAACATTGATCTGACGATCCTGCAGGAACTGTCTTGCGCCGGGTGTCAGCCTTGAATCAGGTCCGATGTCGTAACTTGAAAAAGGCTTGTCTTTGTAAATGGTCCTCAAATCATCTTCTGTAATAAATTTCATCGATCATCCACCTTCTCGATCATGTCATTTTTTAAATGATCTTTCAGTTCTTCGATACCCGTATTCTCAGTCAGACTGACTGAAAAATAGGGCGGGTTTACTCCGATGGCCTTGAGCTGTCTTTTACATATCTCCTCATTTTCCTTGTGGAGATCCGCCTTTGTGATGACTCCTGTCACCGGACAGCGGAAAACTCTCGCGAACCCCGGAGAATATACTTCCGTAACATTGCTCTGGTCCACCAGGATCAGAACATGACACGC
>JAFYIC010000153.1 GCA_017538845.1 Bacillota bacterium
CTGGGACGAAGTCCTTAAGGGAGAGTTTGAAAAGGATTACTATCTGAAACTGAGGGAATTCCTCAAGCAGGAATACTTCAGCAGAGAGATATATCCGGATATGTATGACATTTTCAACGCTCTCAGGTTCACGCCCTACAGTCAGGTCAAAGCGGTGATACTAGGGCAGGATCCATATCATGAACCGGGTCAGGCCCACGGTCTGTGCTTTTCCGTAAAGAAAGGCGTACCGAAGCCGCCATCGCTTGTGAACATATTCAAAGAACTGGAAGCGGACACCGGTATAAGACAGCCTTCCCACGGATGTCTGGAAGACTGGGCAAGGAACGGGGTGCTGCTTCTCAACGCGGTGCTCACGGTAAGGCGCGGTGCGGCCAATTCCCACAGAGGAAAGGGCTGGGAGACTTTCACCGATAACGTGATAAGGCATCTGAATCTGAGGAAAGAGCCCATGGTATTCATATTGTGGGGAAGAAACGCTAAGGAGAAGGAAACGCTGATTACCAATCCGGCGCACCTTATACTGAAAGGCGCTCATCCGAGTCCGCTTTCGGCTTACAACGGGTTCTTCGGCGGAAGGTACTTTTCAAGAGCTGATGAATTCATGAGGGCCAATGGAAGCGGCATAGACTGGCGCATATCAGAGTAGTTACAATTACGGAAGTTATTTATTTGAAAATATATTAAGCATCCGGCCGGACGCCGGCTGCGGAATCGGAGGAAAAAATGTCAGCAGGAACAATCATACTTATCGTGATCGCGGTCATCGTCGTGATCCTGATACTGTGGTTCATCGGGGCTTACAACGGCTTTGTAAAACTCAAGAACAGAGTTGAAGAAGCTTTCGCCACCATGGACGTTTATCTGAAGAAGAGGTTTGACCTGATCCCGAATCTGGTTGAGACCGTAAAGGGCTATGCGGCTCACGAAGCGACCACACTGCAGAATGTAGTGGAAGCCAGGAAAATGACCCAGACGGCATCGACCGTGGAAGAAAAACTGGCAAACGAGAACGCTCTCACAGGCGCTCTGAAAACTCTGTTTGCAGTAGCTGAGAACTATCCCGATCTGAAAGCAAATCAGAACTTCCTGGATCTGCAGAACCAGCTGAAGGGAATAGAGGATGACATCGCTAATTCCAGAAAATTCTACAATGCAAATGTCAGAGAGTATAACACAAAGACCGAAGTTTTCCCAAGCAATATAATCGCGGGAATGTTCCACTTCGAGAGAAAGCCTATGTTCGAAGTAGATGCAGAAGAAGAAAGGCAGAATGTGAATGTACAGTTCTAATTTTCTGAAAAAAACAACGCTGCCGAAGCGGATAGCCTCGGCAGTTTTTGGCATATTCCTTCTTGCCATGACGGCAGGGTGCTTTATAGCCGGATACGGTTCCGACAGCGCTTATGCCGATACTTATGACAAGTACACGAACCGCTTTGACGTGGATCTGGACGTTCATGAAGACAACACCATAGATGTCAAAGAGACCATAGTCGTTGATTTTATGGAGTACCGCCACGGTATATACAGATATATACCGCTCACGGGAAACGTTGCCATGAAAAAGGACGGCAAGGTGTACGAGGAGGATGCCCGTATCCGGATAAAGGATATGAAGGTGGACAAATACAACTATGAGACGTATACCGAAAACGACAGCTACGTGGTGAAAATCGGCGACGCCGACCAGTATGTATTCGGTAAGCAGGTCTATGAGATCAGCTACACGGTAGTGATATATGAAGACGAGATCAAGGATTTTGACTATTTCTACTTCAACGCCATACCGTTCAAAAGAAACTATGGCGGCGGCTGGGATACGCCCATACAAAGTTCCACTGTAACGGTAAATATGCCGAAGAAATTCGACGCGGATGATCTGACTGTTTACGCAGGTTATTACGGTATAACCAAGGAAGACAGTGAGGAAGCCGGATATGTTGACACAAGTGTTTCCGGAAAGACGATAACCGTAAAGACGCAGAAAGAACTGCCTCTCGGGTACGGTATCACGGTGCAGGAGTTCCTGCCCCAGGGATACTATGAGGGAGCAGCCAGTCAGGACGGCATGAACATTCTGGTGATGATAGCCGCAGGCATAGCTGCGCTCATCTCGCTGCTGCTGTTCTTCGTCTTCGGAAGAGATGACAAAGCAGTCGAGACAGTGGAATTCTATCCGCCGGAGGACATGACTTCCGCAGAAGTCGGATATGTGATCGACGGTTACGCTGATGATCAGGATGTGATTTCACTTATCATGTATTACGCAGACAAGGGATATCTGACGATAGAGGAGGAAGGCGAAGGAAAGAAAAAGACCTTCACTCTCCACAAAGTCAAGGATCTTCCCGCAGACGCGCACCTTTATGAAACCCTGTTCTTTAACGGCCTGTTCATGGGCAGCAGTGAACACGTCACTCTGGATGAACTGAAGGCGAACAACTTCTACGAGGATATCAAGGAGTCCAAACAGCAGCTGACGGCCATGTACAGGGACGATAGAAAGAAGAGGGTGTTCTCGAAGAAGAGCGACGGCGTCAGGATCCTGACAGGCCTCCTCATGATGGTGCCCTGCATCGCGCTGTCTGTCATAACCGCATGGTTCGCAATGGATAAAGCAGCCATTTATCTGGGGATTTTCGGATTGCTCATAATGATATTCGGAAGCATAGGATGCATGTCGACTTATGACAGAGCAGACAGCATGAAGAAATCCAAACGCAGAGTCAGGACTGTACTCTATACTATCCTGATGCTCTTCGGTCTGGCCTGGTGCTGTATCATACCGCTGTTATTCGGCACCAACCATATCAAAACAGGAGTCATCTGCGTGATCTTCACAACGCTCGTATGCTTCATGTGCGTGCGCCAGATGAGAAAGAGGACAAAGTACGGTACGGAGATGTACGGTAAACTCCTCGGATTCAGGAACTTCCTGGACAAGGCTGAGGTGCCTAAGCTGGAAGCTCTCGTTGAAGAGAACCCGTCGTATTTCTTCAACGTGCTCCCGTTTGCTTATGTATTCGGACTTTCCGATAAATGGGCCAAGAAGTTTGAGAGCATAGCTGTTGAACAGCCTGACTGGTACAGAGGATATTACAGCGGAAACATGTTCAATACCCTTCTGTTCCTGAATATGTTCAACTCCTTCAATACCTCATTCACCCAGACCATACAGGTACCTAAGTCCAGCGGCGGAGGCGGCATCGGAGGCGGCAGCTTCGGTGGAGGCGGCGGCTTCGGAGGCGGCGGCTTCGGCGGCGGAGGCGGCGGTTCCTGGTAATACGTCACGCTGACGGAAATACAGACAAAATGCCGAATGTATTCTCTTCCATTCACATACGGCGATGTGATACTAATCAGTTATCACAGGAATGGGAGGGAATGCATTGGGCAGTATGATAAAAGTACTGCGAAGCGGTACTTTTTTTATTTCATTCAGGAACAGGTCGCGGCTGATAGACGCAAAGAAGATCATCTTTATCCAGAAGGACCGGAGGAAGATCATATTCCACATGGTCAGAAAAGAGAAGGGGAAAGTCGTACCGGAGAAGGTATGCGTATACGGCGTTTTCCGCGAGATAACAGCCGGACTGGGGGACAATTTCCTGTGGTGCCATAAAAGCTACATCCTGAATATGGACGGGGTGTACGGATTCGAGGATAATGACGTGGTTTTAAAGACCGGAGAGCGCATAAAACTGGGCAGAGATGTGTTTCGCGCCACGAGAAATATATGTTTTGAGTATATGGCAAATAAAAGGTTGAAAACACTTGCGTACAGCCATCATTTGTAGTATCATATATCTCGGTCGTTTTTTATCGGCCACTGATATTATTACACACACCTGATCGCTTTGGAGGCTGGTGCCGCACAGGGTGCGGTTATCTCCGGAGGATGGATCATTGGTGGAGGAAAAAACCAGGAGGAAAAAGAATATGTCAGTAATTTCAATGAAACAGTTATTGGAAGCTGGTGTTCATTTCGGACATCAGACAAGAAGATGGAACCCGAAGATGGCTCCGTACATCTTCACTGAGAGAAACGGCATCTACATCATCGACCTGCAGAAGACAGTAAAGAAGATCGATGAGGCCTATACTTTCGTAAAGGAAGTAGCAGAGAGCGGAAAGCCGATCCTGTTCGTAGGAACAAAGAAGCAGGCTCAGGCTGCTATCTATGACGAGGCAACAAGATGCGGTCAGTTCTATGTGAATCAGAGATGGCTCGGCGGTATGCTGACCAACTACAAGACGATCTCCAACAGTATCAAAAAGCTCTATGACATCAGAAACATGGAGACAGACGGTACATTCGAAAAGCTCTCAAAGAAAGAAGTAATCAAACTCAGACTCGAAGCAGACAAGCTGGAAAGATTCCTTGGCGGTATCAAGGAAATGAAAGGCATGCCAGGCGCTATGTTTGTAGTTGACCCGAAGAAGGAAAGGATCGCAGTAAGAGAAGCAAGGATCCTCGGCATTCCTATCATCGGTATAGTTGACACAAACTGTGACCCTGATGACGTGGACTTTGTAATTCCGGCGAACGATGATGCTATCAGAGCAGTCAAGCTCATCGCAAGCAAGATGGCAGACGCTGTCATCGAAGCCAACCAGGGCGAGAGCTTTGACGAAGGCGAACCTGCAGAGGAAGCTGAAGCACCTGCTGAAGAAGCAGAAGAAGATGCTGAAGAAGAACCTGCTGAAGAAGAGCCGGCTGAAGAAGAGTAAGAAACGGTACAGATATAGAAAAGGAGAGATAAATCATGGCAGTAACAGCAGCAATGGTAAAAGAACTGCGTGAGAGAACAAGCGCGGGAATGATGGATTGCAAGAAGGCGCTGGTCGAAGCTGACGGCGATATGGATCAGGCTATTGAGATCCTGAGAGAAAAGGGACTGTCAAAGGCAGCTAAGAAAGCCGGCAGGATCGCAGCAATGGGTCTTGTTAAGACTGCTTTCTCAGAAGACGGAAAAACAGCTGCAATCGTAGAAGTAAATTCAGAAACTGACTTCGTTGCCAAGAACGATGAGTTCATCGATTTCGTGGAAGGGCTTGCTAAGCTGGCTCTGACTGCAGAAAGCAATGATATAGAAGCTTTTAAGGCTATGGATTTCGGAGGCTCAACAGTTGAGGAAGCACTGACAGCTCTCATCGCAAAGATCGGTGAAAACATGTCAGTAAGAAGGATCGAGAAAGTTTCCGGAGAAGTTCTGGCTTCATACATCCACGGCGGCGGAAACATCGGCGTTATCGTTGCCGCTGACGGCGCAGACAATGATGACAACAAGACAGCGCTGAAGAACATTGCAATGCAGGTAGCAGCAATGAATCCACAGTATATAAGCAGAAATGAGATCTCAGACGAGGAAATGGCTGACCTGAGAAAGATCACTCTGGAAAGCGCGCTGAACGATCCGTTCACACTTCCTAAGCCGATCCTCAACGGACTGCTTGACAAGGCTGTAGACGGAGTATGGGGCAAGGAAGATGTCGATATCCTGGCTGAGAAGAGAGAAGACAAGGGCTTTAACTTCAACTATCTGCCGAACTTCCTTTCAGAAGAAGCCAAGTCAAAGCTGTCAGGTCTTGCGGTTGCCGCAAAGGCTGAAATCGCCGACAATAAGATCTTCAAAGGTCTGGTTGAAGGACGTGTCTCCAAGCAGCTGAAAGAGATCTGCCTGCTCGATCAGACTTATGTAAGAGCTGAAGACGGTAAGCAGACTGTTGACAAGTATCTGAAATCTGTTGACGGTGATCTGGCGCTGACCAAAGTCATCAGATTCGAAGTCGGAGAAGGAATCGAAAAGAAGGAAGAAGACTTCGCAGCGGAAGTTGCAGCTCAGATGAATAAATAAGAAAACTGATTACGGTCGAAACCCCGGATGTGTTCCGGGGTTTTTTTATGTATGTAATTTGCGTAAAGAAAAAAAAGTAGATTCAATGTTTTCCATGATGATATAATTAAAATATAAGGAGGGCGTTGTTATGATCAAGAGAATACTGGTATTTCTGATAGGCGCAGTCATGGCCTTTGCAATGGTCCCGGGTATGTCGTTTGCCGCAGATACGGACGGATATAATGATATGCCGAATAAGCAGCGCAGCAGAGATGCTAATCAGGTAAGAGTTGATTACAACAAGGATGCTGATTATATAAGCAGCAACAAGTTCGGATATTTTGAAAGAATACACCTTGAACCGGGAGTATATGAGTTCAAGATGTGGACAGGCAGCCTTGACGAAGGAAAGACAGCAAGCGCATACGGCGGGCTGTTCACAGATGACCGTACTTTCGACGAACCCCTGAACGGGGAAGGCCGCTTTGCGTATGATACGTCGGAATCGAAAACATACGGCTCGGTCGTGTACAAGGTCACCAGCGCGGGGAAGTATTATCTTGGCGCGTATTCTAAAATGTCCATTGAAGCTGATAACGTGCGGGTATGGTTTTCACTGAACAACCTTAAGAAGATAAATCTTAACGCGGTTATGGAATTTGGAACGGACTATGGTATCTGGTACGCTCAGGATGCGGAAAATGTGCGCCGGTATAAAATAGAGCCTAACGTTACCGGTGAACTCCGGTTCATAATGAGCCGGCCGGGTGAGATAAAGATCTACGACGCAAATGGTAACAAACTTTTGTCAAAATCAACGACTGGCAAAGAAAAATACAAGTATTTCGGAGTTACAGGCGGCAAGACATACAGGATAAGCATAATAAACAATTCGGACTATCCGCAACGGGGCTTCTGGATCAGACAAAAGCTGATCATGAAGACTCAGCTCGCCGGTAAAAGCAAGAAGAAGGCCCGCGAACTGAACAAAGGGAAATATTATTTAGCGTTCAGATATGCAGGGCTTGAAGATGCCAGATGGTTCAAATTAAAGACGACCAAGAAGAGCAGACTGAAGTTCTCCTATGAAGGGCATGTGAGTGACAGGATAGTTCTCAAGATACTGAAAAGTGACGGCAAAAAACTGATAAAGAATGGCGTCCGCAATATCACGGTAAAGAATCCTGACGGCAGTTTCACAACGGAGAAGCTGAAGAAGGGAACGTACTACGTCAAAGTCATACGCGGTACAAAATACACTTCCGGCTGGTGCAAAGTCAAATGGAATTACAAATAGAATCAAAGAAACATTTAACAGAAGAAGGTCTTCCGATAAGAACGGAGGACTTTCTTTTTATGGAAAGGGGCTCGCCTTTTATATCCGAGACGAGGCATCCGGTCTCACTTGCTATAAGGCTTCCTGCGGCATAATCCCAGGGAGACAGGGAAAGCTCCGCGAACAGTGCGAATCTTCCGCATGCGGTCCAGCAGCAGTCAAGGGCCGCCGAACCTGTACGCCTCACGTCAGCCGCCATTTCATACAGCTGTCCGGCAAGATCGAAGGTGGGAGCATTAGTTGATTCGTCATAAGGGGACGTTCCGAATACAGCTATTGATGCTTCCAGATCTTCGTCGAAAACGGGCAGTTTTCTGCCGTTCAGGTAGCATCCGAAACCTTTTTCCGCGCTGAACAGTTCATTTCTGAAGGGATCGTAGATGACGCCGATCTCAACAGAGCCGTCAACAGCCATAGCGATGGACGTACAGCTGTGCCGGTGGCCGAATACAAAGTTCGACGTACCGTCGATGGGATCTATGATAAAGCAGATACCTTTATCCACGTCATCGGGGTCTGTGATCAGATACTGCTGATCGAAACGGGTGTCTTCTTCACAGAAAAAACGGCATTCCGGAACTAACCCGAGTAGTTTGTCCATGAGCATTTTCTGTATCTCAAGATCGATGGAAGTGACGATATCGCGTCTTCCTGTTTTTTCTTCTATGCTGAAGTCGGTCGCAGACGATATGATGTCTCCCGCTTCGAGCGCCAGATTTTCGATTTCTTTTCTCAATTCAGCTTTATCGTTCATTTACAGATCCTCCGGGTCCATTATATCAGAGAATACGGTTGCGGGCATATATATGCCATAGTAAAATAATCAGAGGCAATAATCATTTTTCTAAATGCGTTTGGAGGGAATACTCTGTTATGATGAAAATTATCAGAAGATGGAATTCCATCAGTCTCATTCTGAGGATACTGGTGGGAATCATTATCGGAATCATTCTGGGGCTGCTGTGTCCGTCCCAGACCTGGATAAATATTCTGGGAGAACTGTTCGTAGGCGCTTTGAAGGCAGTAGCGCCGATAATGGTCTTTGTACTTGTAGCCACATCTCTTGCAAGAGCAAAGGGCGGTCACGCTAAAAAGTTCAGGACTGTTATTTTCCTGTATATTTTCAGCACGCTCATTGCTGCGATCACGACTGTAATAACGAACTTCATACATCCGGTAACAGTTCCTCTTACAGGGATCGAAGCGGTAGAAGGGTATACAGCGCCGACCGGCATGGGCGAAGTAATAGGCAATATGCTTAAGAACATCGTGGCTAACCCTATAGATGCCATGATTAACTCCAATTATCTGGGCATCCTTTTCTGGGCCGTGATACTCGGTATCGCTCTTAAGTTCGCGTCAGACACCACAAAGAGAGTGTTAACTGATGTGTCGAACGCTGTTACCATGGCGGTACGTGCTGTTATCAGCTGCGCGCCCTTCGGTATCCTTGGTCTCGTATTCGGAGCCGTATCCGAAAACGGTATGTCCATATTCAAGACATACGGAGAGCTTGTAGCTGTTCTGGTAGTGACCATGCTGCTCGTAGCCCTGGTTCTCAATCCGATCATAGTCGGGATCACGCTTCGTCACAACCCGTATCCACTGGTTCTGAGATGCCTGAAAGACAGCGGTATCACTGCTTTCTTCACCAGGAGTTCAGCGGCCAACATACCTGTCAATATGAGGCTGTGCGATAAACTGGGACTGGATGAGGACATGTATTCGGTTTCGATACCTCTTGGCGCGACTATCAACATGAACGGCGCGGCGGTTACGATCACGACATTCTCTCTCGTGGCAGCATTCACCACCGGCGTGCAGGTAACCATTCCGCTGGCGATACTGCTGAGCGTAATTGCGACTTTCTCCGCGTGTGGCGCGTCAGGTGTTGCGGGAGGATCATTGCTGCTCATTCCTATGGGATGCTCGTTGTTTGGCATATCACCTGATGTCGGAATGCTGATGGTAGGAATAGGATTCATAATCGGCGTTATACAGGATTCACTTGAAACAGCTATCAACTCGTCCGGAGACGTTATATTCACTGCAACGGCCGAGTTCAGGGAATGGAAAAAGGAAGGTCAGGTACTCCCGTTATAGTAATTGATCACAGGAGAAAAAATGACGAAGAAAAAAGAACTGTATATCGGCTGTCATCTTTCATCTGCGGATGGATTTGAAGCCATGGGGAAAAACGCCCTGAGCATAGACGCCAATACCTTTGCCTTTTTCACAAGGAACCCGAGAGGGGGAAA
>JAFYIC010000154.1 GCA_017538845.1 Bacillota bacterium
ATATCGTCATCCGGCCGCACCTGTTTGTTCATGTTGGTTATCACAGGCATTCCCGTATCTATTTTCTTGATTTCCTTCAGAGCACCGGCTCCTTTGCTGCTGAAAGCAAGTACCCTGGCATAAGGGTGATTCCTTGCCCGCTCAAATTTTTCCTTTGTCAGTCCTGTCAGAGTGTGTATGAGCATGCGCCTGATCCTTGAGACCGCATATCTCTTTGAAGAAAGCTCCTTAACGAGACTTTCCATGTCATGTGCGTATCTGAACCGGCTTTTCATCTTGTTCTCCAGACCCTCGCTGACAGACAGTATCTCCGACAGTTCATCAGCCGTCTTCGTCATCAGAGCTTCCATTACCGGGCTGTACATATCCTCCGGGAAAACAGCACCGCTTTCGCCCTGTTTTTTCATTTCCTCACGGATGGCTGCCGCGCTCGGCATATCGCTTCCGGCTGTGGTGTCGGTATGATCTGCGCCTTCACGCTTTACCGTCAGCGGCTCCATGCTGCTTTTCCTGAGTCTGATCTGCTTCAGGTATTCCACGGCCAGGATATTGTTTGAACCTTCGAGGATCTCCGCAGTCTCTGTTCCCATTACCGTTTCTGCCGCGCTGCTCCTTGCTTTTGCAAAAGGAAGGCCCTCCTGTAGACCTCTGCGCAGCAGTTCTTTGTATTCGTCCGTTTCTTCCGAGAAAAAGTCTGCGGCAGCGGAAAGCTTTTCAATATCTCCCGACTCGCTGCCGAAAGACATGTAAGGCGCGCCTATCCCGTCGAGTATCCTCACAGCGCCTTCAGCGAAAAACTCAGCGCTGTTGCATGCATATATGAACGGTAGCTCCAGTACCAGGTCAACGCCGTTTCTGACTGCCGTTTCCGCCCTTGTCCATTTGTCAAAGACCGCAGGCTCGCCTCTCTGTGTGAAATTCCCGCTCATGACAGCAACGCTAACATCAGCCCCGGACATTTCCATGGATCTTTCCAGGTGATATGCGTGTCCCTTATGGAAAGGGTTGTATTCTGCTGCTATGCCGAGTATCTTCATCTCAACCTCTTTATCAGTGAAAAAAAGTCCGCAGCAAATGCTGCGGACGTATTTACCGCTTCAGCGATCATTCATTATCTTCTTCAGGCTCTTCCTCTGCAGTCTGCGCATTGTCTCCGCCGTCATACGCGTCTGTGTAAGCCTCAGCGCCTACGCCGTCCGCATCCTGCTGTGTCCTGTAAGCCATGTCGTTTATCTCCGATCTGTTGGCAGCAAGCGTCTCATCGATCTTGCCGAAGGTCTTTTCCATATTGCCGACCATGTCGTTGAAGAACAGACCGTTCAGCTGTTCCATCTTGTCCTGGAATCCCGAAAGTATGCCGTCCACATAATCGTATGTGCTGAGTTTCAGCTGTTTCGCGGCTGATTCGGTCACCTTCATCAGTTCGTCTGCGCGAAGTTTCGCCTTAACTGTGATGTCATGATTCTCAACCAGTCTTTCAGCCTGTGCCTGGGCATCCGCTATAACTGTCTCATATTCTTTCTTGGCTTCGGTGAGGATCCTCTCTCTTTCGTTCTTTATCCACTGGGCCTGCTGAATCTCATCAGGGAGTTCCACTCTGATCTCACGAACCAGTTCAAGCAGTTCCTGGGAATCTACCATGATTTTTCCCGTGAGCGGAAAACCGGAAGCAGTATCCACGATTTCTTCAATTTCTTCCAATAATTCTAATACTTTCATTTGATCCTCCTAAACCTTCAGTTTTTTATCCATGCATTCAAGTATTTTATCCGGGACAAGACCCTCGATGCTTCCTCCCAGCGACCTGACCTCTTTCATCATGCTTGAACTTATGAAAGAGTATTCCGGCTGCGTCATAAGAAAGATCGTCTCCACCTTGTCCTTGAAAAGTCTGGCATTCATGTGCGCCATCTGGAGTTCATACTCAAAATCCGTAGTGGCACGAAGGCCTCTGACCACGATGTCAAACCCTTCGGAATTGACATAATCCGCAAGCAGTCCTGTGAAATGATCCACCTTGACGTTCGGGATGTCCCCGACCACGTCTCTGATCATGGCTTCCCTCTCCTCAACAGTGAAAAGAGCTTTCTTCGCAGGATTCGCTATCACACCTACCACAAGCTCATCGAACATCTTCGCTGCCCTCTGGATCATGTCAAGATGCCCGTAGGTCAGCGGATCGAATGACCCTGTGTAAAGCGCTCTCTTGCCCATTACAATCCTCCAAAATCAATAATACAAAGTATATCACGACCGGCCGGCTGTTTTCAACCGCCAACAGGCCGCCGCAGACACTCTGCGCTTACATCAAAAGCTGCCGTGCGTACGACAGCTTTTATATATTATCTAAGTATATATGTTCTCGGATGCTTAACTCCCCAACGGTTACACTGAGCGTTGGAATTGAAGTACACGTCTACGAACCAGCCTTTGACAGCGCCGCCTGTATCACAGGCCTGGCAGAGTCCGTATCCTTCCACATAGAGCCACGTGCCCAGTGGTATGTATCTCGGATCCACGGCAACTCTTCCTACCGCTGCCGGCATTCCGTTGGCGCAGTGTCCGCCTCCGGAGTAGGCTGTGGCCTTTACGATAACAGACTTCTTCAGCAGCACCTTGTTCTTGCTCTTTGAATACTTCGAGCGGATCTTCTTTCCACCTATAGTGGTTATGGCTTTTACCCTGTATACGTTCTTGCTGGTCCTGAATCTGTTCTTATCAGTGAAGCTTCGTTTGCTCGTGACCTTGATTTTATGGAATTTCTTTCCGGTCTTGCGGTAAATGATGTACTTCTTCGCATTCTTCACTTTCTTCCAGGCAACCTTGATATCCAGTCTGCCGGAGGTGTAGAGCTTGAGGGAAGGTCTGGATTTTTTAAATGCTTTGACCTTCTTATCCAGTCTCTTTATCTTTTTGACCGCCTTAGTGAGCTTGCTGCGCTTGCTCTTCGGGACATATTTCCTTTCTGATTTCTCAAGCTTCTTGAATGCCTTGTAAGCTTTGTTGATGCGCTTCTTATGCTTGTACTTTATCTTCTTGACCGCAGGTATCTTCCTGATCAGTTTCGTAACCTTTGCCGCATGCAGCTTGGCTATGCGGACGGTTCTCTTGAGCTGCGCTATCTTA
Source organism: Bacillota bacterium (assembly GCA_017538845.1). Taxonomy (GTDB): domain Bacteria; phylum Bacillota; class Clostridia; order Peptostreptococcales; family Anaerovoracaceae; genus RGIG7111. Next base: position 3,127 of record JAFYIC010000154.1, read on the forward strand.
GATACAGCCTTCTGAAGCTTTTTGTATGTTTTCGGATAATGGGTCGTAAGATAGTTCTTCTCAGCCTTGTTCAGTCTTCCGTAGGCGTTCTTCGCCCTGTTCACCAAAGTGCTGTGCTTCAGCTTCAGTTTTGATCTGGCAGGAATCTTTTTGATCTTTGCCACAACTGCTAATGCTTCCTTCTTTATGGCTGAGATGTACTGTTCCTGGAGCTCTTTGATCCGGTTTTCCGCGGCAACGAGCGTACCGTATGCAGTCTCTAACTTACTACTGGTTTCATCGGATATCTCATCAGATTGCAGAACTTCGCCATAGTAATTCTGAAGGTCGTTGTACTCGCTCCTGGCGTACTCCACCTTTTCTCTGTCTGTACGTTTCAGTTTCTCTACTGCAGGGATTTGTTCGATCGCTTCAACCACTTTATCAACTGCAGTATCCACGTCAAGGCCCTCATCCAGCGCCGTTACTCTGGAAGTGAAAGTCATTGTAAAGATAAGAGCGACTGCCAGCACTCCGATCAATACGTCCTTTATTATTTTTGCTGCACCATTATTCATGATCTGCCAACCTTTGTTTTACCAAAAGTCCCAGTTCCCCTTTTATAACGAACAGTATACCATAAAAAAGCGGTTTTCCACAAAGAAAACCGTTTTTTCAACAAATCGACACAAAAACACGCCTCTGTTATTTGCTGTATATAGTCACCATTATCATCCCGTATTTCTTTTCCCGCATCTTTGTAAAACCATGGTATTCATCGGGAAACTGTTCTGTCCTGGGATGCTCGGCCACGATGAGCCCGCCGTTTTTCACCTTGTCCTGCTGTGCGAGAAGTTCTATGCACTCCTGCAGCATGCCCGTTTCGTAAGGCGGATCGAGGAAAGCTATATCCACCGGTTCATCAAGCAACGACACCGCTTTTCTGAAATCGCAGATATTGGTAACGGATCTGTCTTCCATTCTGCAAGTCCTGATGTTTTCTTCAGTGAGAGCCATGCTTTTTCTCGAATTGTCGAAGAAAAAGCACTTCGCCGCTCCACGGCTCAGGGCTTCAAGTCCGAGTCCGCCGGTGCCGCAGAAAACGTCCGCGACGACTGCATCCTGCACGTACATCTGGAGCATGTTGAATATGGCCTCCCTGACCTTGTCAGACGTAGGCCTTATCCTGTCGTCTTCGGGGGCTTTCAGTCTCCTGCCTCCCGCTTCTCCCGCTATTATGCGCATATCCGCTCCTTTATCATATCCTGAGTGAGGCTTCGCCGCCGAACATGGACTTTATCCTCTGCCCCAGCTTCTCATTTTCACTGCTTTTAAGATCCGGATCCTCCTCAAGAAGCCCGCGGGCATCGTCTCTTACCTTGTCCAGCACACCGATGTGTTTAATAAGGTCTGCCATGTGCAGATCCGGAATGCCGTGCTGTTTCAATCCGAACAGTTCTCCCGGTCCTCTCAGTTTCAGATCCTCCTCCGCGATATAGAAGCCGTCTCTCGACTCTTTCATGATCCTTGTTCGTTCTTCCGCTATCTTTGAACTGCCCCGGTTCAAAAGGATGCAGTATGATTTTTCCTTTCCGCGGCCTATCCTTCCCCGCAGCTGATGAAGCTGGGCAAGTCCGAACCGCTCCGAGTCCTCGATGACCATGACCGTAGCGTTAGGTACGTCTATACCCACTTCTATCACGACTGTGGATACCAGTACGTCTATGTTGCCTGCGTAGAATCTTTCCATTACCGCGTCTTTTTCCGCCGGCTTCATTTCCCCATGGATCAGCTCCACCGAAAAGCCTTTGAACCTGGTCTTCAGATCATCGTAGAGTTCCTCTGCGGAAAGAGCGTCCAATTCTTCCGACTCACTGATGAGAGGCGCTACCACATAGGCCTGCCGTCCCGCTTTTATCTGATCGCGGACAAAGTCATACATCCGGTCGCGCCTTTTATCATCGCAGGGTATCGTCTGTATCTCAGGTCTTCCCGGCGGCATCTCGTCTATAACGGAAACATCGAGATCCCCGTATATGACTACCGCGAGGGTCCTGGGTATGGGCGTCGCCGTCATTACCAGTACGTGGGGCATGCTCCCCTTGTTTCTGAATGCTTCTCTCTGATTGACGCCGAACCTGTGCTGCTCATCGGTGATGACCAGCGCCAGTTTCTCAAAGACCACTTCGGGCTGGATGATGGCGTGGGTCCCTACCACTACATCTATTTCACCCGCGGCTATATCGCTGAGCATCTGTTTCTTTTCTGACGCCTTCATCGATCCTGTGAGCAGTCCGACCCTGATGCCAAAACTACCGAGATTCTCGCTCAATCCTCTGTAGTGCTGTCTGGCCAGTATTTCTGTGGGCGCCATCATGGCTCCCTGATAACCCGACTTGACCGTCTTATACAATGCCGCCTCGGCTACCGCTGTTTTTCCGGAGCCTACGTCTCCCTGGACCAGCCGGTTCATGGTCCTCTCCGACATCATATCTTTATCTATCTCTGCTATTACCCTTTTCTGCGCGTTCGTAAGTTCATAGGGGAAGACTTCCGTGTATTCCCATATGTCTGTTTCCGGATCCGTTTTGCACTCATTGGTCTCCGCAAGGTTCCTTGACCGGGCCTGCATGAGGCCGGTCTGCATGACGAGCAGTTCCTCATATATGAGCCTGTATCTGGCTTCTTTCAGTTTCTGCCCGTTCCCGGGAAAGTGTATGTTCGAAAGGGCATAGTTTATGCCGCATATATTATTTTCTTCAAGTAGTTTTCCGGGGATGACTTCTTCTGCCATATCTTCGTCTGTGATCTCAGACTTTAAAAGCCTCTGCCATTTTCTTATATCCCTCTGGCTTATGCCTGCCGTCAGCGGATATACAGGCACGATCCCTTCCATATCCTCTTTTCCGGATTCCGAAAATTCGGGATGCACCATCTGTTTCTTTCCGTTGGTTATTCTGACAGGTCCGTAAAAGTCATACACTTCGCCTTTTCTGATGCTTTTTGCGATGAATTTCGCATTAAAAAATATGACCTCGATCATATTCTCTCTGTCTGCGGAACCGCTCTCTTCTTCGACAGTCACGTCGCTCACAAGAAGACGAAGAGTCTGTTTCCGCCTGTATGGACTTCCGGTCAGAGATGAAAGCATCACCCTGCCCCGTATGAGGACGGATATTCCGTCGGTCAGGCCGGATATCCTGCTGCATGTGCTCCTGTCCTGATATTCACGCGGGAAAAGATACAGCAGATCCTGCATGGTCTCTATCCCCATACGCGAAAGGGCCTGTTGTTTTTTCGGTCCCACTCCGGAAATGGTGTCTACAGTATCAGACAATTTCATCCTACTGCACCTCCAGTTCCCTGCGTATGGTGATGTTTCTCGGAGCAATATTCTTCTGGGATATCACTCCCCTGACTCTGATGGTGACTAAGGACGGGCCCCGGCCCAGAATACGCCTCAGTGCCTTCTGCACAGACGCGGCTATGGCATCCGCTGTCTCCGTGATGCTGACGCCGAAACGTACAATGACGTTCACCCTTATGCGTATGTCGCCCTCGAAAGCTTCCACGTCAACAGCATTGAGCTCGGCTGCGCTTCCCTCTCTGAGGAGTTTCCCCCTGTTGCTGGACATGGACACTTTGCCTCTCATGTCGTCAAGAGAATCCACGACGGCCCTTGCGATGGCGCTCCTGCTCACTTTGATCTTACCGTATTTTGTTTTCAGGGTATAACTCTGTGCCATTCCTATCCATCCTCTAAGATGATTGTAACACATTACCGGGCTGCAGGCATAAAAAAACAGGCCCCACAAGGACCTGCTTCAAAATAATCAAATTAGTTGGCACGCGTAACTTTGTTTGACTTTATGCATCTTGTGCAAACATTGGCTTTTCTTACTGTTCCGTTTTCTTCTATTCTGATAGTCTGGATATTCGCATTCCACTTTCTTTTTGTGTGCCTGTTGGAATGGGAAACAGTATTTCCGGAAACCTGGCCTTTGCCGCAGATCTCACACTTTTTTGACATGTCGCGCACCTCCTTCGTATATTTCAGGCATATCATGCCGTATTCATCAAATTGATTCGAACCGTGTCGAACAGAGGGTATTATAACACGATAAAATCATGCATTGCAATGTTTTTTTCATAAAAATGCTTATTTTATGAACATGGCGTCGCCGTAGCTGAAAAACCTGTATTTTTCTCTGACTGCCTCTTCATAAACTTCAAGTATCTTCTCTCTGTCGTACAGAGCCGAAATGAGCATGAGCAGCGTGGACTTGGGAAGATGGAAATTGGTGATAAGGCTTTCTATGATCCTGAATTCGTAGCCCGGATATATGAATATATCAGTGCTTCCCGGACCGCTCTTAACCTGCCAGATTCCCTTATCTTCATCAAAGTATGCGGCGCTCTCGACAGTCCTGGTGGACGTGGTGCCCACGGATATGATCCTGCGTCCTTCCTGTTTTGCCCTGTTTATGGATTCTGCCGTTTCTTCGTCTATGTGGTATTCCTCAAAATGCATATGGTGGTCTTCCACATTGTCCGCCTTGACCGGCCTGAACGTACCGATGCCCACATGAAGAGTAACGTAGCAGAGTTTCACGCCCTTGTCCTCCGCTTTTTTCAGGAGTTCTTCCGTGAAATGAAGCCCTGCAGTAGGGGCAGCTACCGAGCCTTCCTCCCTGCAGTAGACCGTCTGATATCTGTCCCTGTCCTCATCGTCGCTCTGTCTCTCTATATACGGAGGAAGGGGCATCTTTCCCAGTTCCTCAAGCCTTTCCATGAAAATACCGTCATATGAAAACTCGACTATCCTGGTGCCGTCCGTACCATAGTCCAGAACTTCCGCTTCCAGCTTCTTTCCTTCTGCGCCTTCCCCGAAAACAATGGTGTCACCGGGTTTCACACGCCTTCCCGGTCTGACCATGGTCTCCCATCTGTCATCTTTGATACGTTTTATGAGAAGGAACTCGATCTTTGCTCCGGTGCCTTTTCTTTCTCCGAATATCCTCGCCGGGAGCACCTTGGAATCATTGAGTATGAGATGATCTCCCTCCTCAAGATAATCGATGATATCACAAAAAAGGCGGTGTTCTGTTTTACCGCTTTTTCTGTCTACCACCAGCAGCCTGGAGCCGTCTCTCTTTTCAGCCGGCCGCTGGGCTATAAGTTCCTGTGGAAGATAATAGTCAAAATCGTCTACTCTCATAATCAATCATCGATCGCATCATCCATACTGATCTGCTCTTCACCTGCTTCATCTGTCTGAGGTTCAAGGCCCAGATGTGTATATGCCATAGGAGAAGCCACTCTGCCCTTCGGCGTCCTGTATATGAGCCCGGACTGGATCAGATAAGGCTCCTGCACATCTTCTATGGTCACCCGCTCCTCCCCGAGGGATGCGGCAATCGTGTCTATGCCTACAGGTCCTCCGTTGAACCTGTTGATTATCGTCCTCAGGATCTCTCTGTCTATATGCTCAAGTCCCATCTCGTCAACGCCCAGAGCGCTCAGCGCTTCTCTGGTTATCTCCGTGTTGATCCTGCCGTCGCTTTTGACCTGCGAGAAGTCTCTTACTCTCTTCATCATGCGGTTGGCGACACGGGGAGTCCCTCTTGATCTTCTGGCCATTTCACTGAGGGATTCTTCGTCCGCTTCCACGCTAAGGATGTTTGACGTCCTTCTGAGGATCTCTCTCAGTTCGTCTTCGTTATATAGTTCGAATTTGCATACAACTCCGAACCTGTCGCGCAGCGGCGCGGAAAGGCTTCCCGCCCTGGTGGTGGCTCCTATGAGCGTGAATTTTGAAAGATCAAGTCTGATGGACCTTGCCGACGGTCCTTTTCCGATGATTATATCCAGCGCAAAATCCTCCATCGCCGAGTAAAGCACTTCCTCAACGGATCTGTTGAGTCTGTGTATCTCGTCTATGAAGAGCACGTCATTCTCGTTCAGATTGGTAAGTATAGCCGCCAGATCCCCGGCTCTCTCGATGGCCGGTCCCGAAGTTATCCGTATATCCACTCCAAGCTCGTTGGCGATTATACCCGCCAGCGTTGTTTTGCCCAGTCCCGGAGGACCGTAAAAGAGCACGTGATCAAGAGGCTCGTTTCTCTTCTTTGCAGCTTCGATGAATATCTTCAGGTTGTCCGTGGCGCCTCTCTGTCCTACGTATTCGTCCAGATTCTGGGGTCTGAGCGTAGCCTCAGCTGCTTCTTCGGCATATCCTGCCGTTGTTTTCGTTATGCGTTCTTCCTGTTCCATGATCTACCTCTAGAAAAGCGACTTGAGCGCTTCCTTTATGTAATCTTCCGTGGTAAGTCCGCTGCCGCCCACCTTTGAAAGGGCGTTCACAGCTTCGCTCTTGCTGTATCCCAGGGCTATGAGCCCGTTTATGGCTTCTGTCTTTTCATCATTTGCCGCAGGTACGCCTTCTGCGCTCTGTATCTGCGGCGCGATATCCGCTGCCGAGCCTATCTTGTCCTTCAGTTCAAGCACGACTCTCTCTGCCGTCTTCTTTCCGATGCCGTTGGCTCTGGTAAGCGAAGCCGCGTCCTCAAATATGATGGCCTGCTTCACTTCATGTAGCGGCATTGCTGAAAGAATGGCCATTGCGGCCTTGGCGCCTACTCCGCTGACGGTCGTCAGCTTGTTGAATATGTCCATAGCTTCCCGTTCGGTGAATCCGTAAAGGCTGACATCGTCTTCCCTTACCTGCATTACAGTATATAGCATTATGTCATCACCATCTTTTTTGAGATAAGCCGCTGAATTGTCCGGCACATAGACCTCATATCCTATGCCCCCGGTCTCCACGACCACTCCGCCGTTGAACTTCATTGTAAGTGTTCCTTTTATATAATGGATCATATCTCGCTCCTGTCTTTACAGCCCCAGGGCCTTAAGCTTTTCATTGGTATTAGCCGCGTGTCCGTGGCATACAGCCGCAGCCAGAGCATCAGCCGTGTCATCCGGCTTCGGGATCTCATCCAGATTGAGTATGGTCTTGACCATCATCTGGACCTGTTTCTTTTCAGCGCGTCCGTATCCCACAAGCGCCTGCTTTATCTGAAGCGGCGTATACTCTGCTATATCAATACCTGAATTCGAACATGCAAGAAGCGCCACTCCTCTCGCCTGGCCTACCAGTATTGCGGTCTTGGCGTTGCTGTTGAAGAACAGTTCTTCTATAGACGCTACTTCCGGCTCATATTCAGTTATTATATCCATCAGTGAATTGTAAAGATGCTTCAGCCTGTCCGGCATGGGCGTGTCTTTATCGGTAGTGACCGCGCCGTATGCTACCGGCTTGAAGTTGTTTCCCTTTTTTTCTATGATACCGTATCCCAGGATGGCGTATCCCGGGTCGATCCCCAATATCCTCATCAGATGTCCCCTGTGTCTGTTCGAGACTGCAGTTTCGTAAATCTGCGCGTTTTCCGCTTCTTTCTTTTACATGATAGCACACAAACATATGTTTGTCTATTGTAAATATTGGTATTTTATACATCACTATGCATATTCTTCTTGCTATAGATTTTGCCCTCATGGTATAATTATAAAAAATAATGTATCAATAAAGCCTCAGCGGCTTTAGAAGGAGTACATCTATGCGTTACGCAAGACAGAACAAGATCCTTGAGCTCATCGAGACTCATGAGATCGAAACACAGGAAAAACTCAGCGCCCTTCTCAAGGAGAGCGGCTTTGACGTTACACAGGCTACCATCTCACGTGATATAAAAGAATTACAGCTCATCAAAACGCTTTCACCCAGCGGCAAGTATATGTATGCGGCAGGTCTCAACCACGCAAATCCGGTTACCGACCGCTTCATAAAGATATTCCGTGAGACTATCAAATCCGTGTCATCATCCGGCAACATCATAGTAGTCAAGACTCTGTCCGGATGCGCCAATGCGGCCGCGGAAGCCATCGACTCTCTTAACTTCCCACACATACTGGGCTCTATCGCAGGAGACAATACCATCTTCCTGGTAGTTGAGCATCCTGAAGACAAAGATACTTTCATAACAGAGTTCAACAGTATGCTGGGATAAACGCCTGAACAAGGAGAGGACCCCTGAATGATATCTCATATAAGCATTAAAGATTTTGCCGTCATAAAGAACGCGGAAGTCGATTTTTTTGATGGCCTGAATATGATCACCGGCGAGACCGGTGCCGGCAAATCCATAGTCATCGAGGCCATAAGCCTCGCTCTGGGAAGCCGCGCAGACACTACCTTTATACGTACCGGGCAGGAAAAAGCCGTCGTTCAGCTTGCCTGCACCAAAGACGGCGAGGAATATGTGCTCACACGTGAGCTTTCCGCTGCGGGAAGAAATATCTGCAGGATAAACGGTGAAATGGTGTCTTTGTCTCAGCTGAAGGACTTCTGTAAGGATCTTGTGGACGTCCACGGCCAGTACGATCACCAGTCTCTTCTCGACCCCGAGAACCATATCAAACTGATAGATCTTTTTAATAAAGAATCAATACAGCCGCTGAAAGATTCAGTGGCAGATGCCTATGGGAAATACTCAGAGGCAAAGCACAGCCTTGACAGTCTGCTGGCCGCCCAGCGTGATGACGCCCGTCAGCGGGATTTCATGCAGTACGAACACGAAGAAATACAGAAAGCCGCCCTCACACCGGGTGAGGACAGCGATCTTACGGAGAGAATCAATATACTTCAGAACAGCGAGAAAATATACGAGTCGCTGGCAGGCGCCTATGAAGCGCTTTCAGGCAGCACCGGCGAATCCTATAACGCCACGGATCTTGTGGGGAACAGTCTGGATCCCCTGCGTCAGATATCCGGGTATTCTGAGAATCTTTCCGATATAGAAAAAAGACTCAGCGAGACTTTTTATGAACTTCAGGATCTGGCCGAAGAGATACGCATCGCAAAGGACAGCGTCGTTTTCAATCCCCAGGAACTCAATGACTCACTGGCAAGGCTCGATCTGATCGACAGTCTGAAGGCCAAATACGGTTCGTCCATTGAGGAAATACTTGCCTATGACGAGAAGATAACAGAAAAGCTCGGTTTTCTGGAAGACTCTGAGGGAAAGAAACGCGAACTGGAGGAAGAAGTCAGAAAAACCGGGGAGCATCTTCAGAAATGCTCCGAGGAACTGAGCGCTCTCAGAAAAGAAACCGCAAAGGCACTGACAGATAAGATGCAGGAAGAACTTGCAGGGCTCAACTTTGAGAATGCTGTGTTAGGTGTTGATTTTTCACGCAAAAACGAATACTCTATAGAAGGCTTTGACAAAGTCGAGTTCATGATCAGCACCAACAAAGGTGAAGAACTCAAGCCTTTGGCGAAGATCGCATCCGGAGGCGAAATGTCCAGAATAATGCTGGCCTTTAAAAAGACCGCCGGAGCGAATGACAATATACCGACGATGATCTTTGATGAGATAGACAGCGGCATCAGCGGCGTGACTGCCAGCGTAGTCGGCCGCAATCTTCTGGAACTGTCAACAGACCATCAGATAATATGCATCACTCACCTGCCGCAGATAGCGGCGTTCGGGCAGACCAATTACCGGATATCAAAGTCGTCCGATGACAGCGCCACCTACACGAGCGTGGATCTGCTGGATGACGAAGAAAAAGTCCGTGTGATCGCCCGTCTGACAGGCGGTATGGATATTACAGAAAAAACTCTCGAAAATGCGAGAGAGCTTATAGAAGGAGCCATGACCAAATGATTTATAACAACATACTTGAGGCAGTAGGCAACACACCTATGGTGAGACTTTCCAAGCTCACAGGGCCGGATGATGCCCAGGTGCTCGTAAAATATGAAGGCCTGAACATCGGCGGTTCAATAAAAACAAGGACCGCGCTGAAAATGATAACATCTGCAGAAGAAAGAGGTCTCATCTCTCCTGACAAGACTATCATAGTCGAGCCCACCAGCGGCAATCAGGGAATCGGACTCGCACTTGTTTCCGCAGTAAAGGGCTACAGAGCCGTGATCATAATGCCTGACTCGGTAAGCGCTGAGAGACGCTACCTGGTTTCCCAGTACGGCGCCGAAGTCAAACTCATACATGATGACGGGAATATCGGAGACTGCATCGAAGAGTGTATGGCGACTGCAAAGAGAATGGCCGCCGAGAACCCCAACGTCTTCATACCGGATCAGTTCTCCAACAGAGACAATCTCATGGCCCATATGGAAAACACCGCCCTTGAGATCTTAGAGCAGGTTCGCGGGCCTATCCACGGCTTCTGTTCCGGAGTCGGCACAGGCGGCACCATCACAGGTATCGGCAGTATTCTCAGGGAGCACTTCCCGGATATCTATATCTGGGCATGCGAGCCGAAGAACGCGGCCATACTGTCAGGCGGAAATATCGGTACTCACCTGCAGATGGGCATCGGCGACGGACTGATCCCGGATATCCTGGATACAGAGATCTATGACACCATCTCCATCGTTACAGATGACGAAGCGATATACACGACCAAAGCTCTGGCCATGGAAGAAGGTATTCTCTGCGGTATCTCCAGCGGCACCAACGTATGCGTGGCCCTGAAGATGGCTAAACTTCTCGGTAAAGGAAAGACAGTCGTTACTGTACTTCCGGATACGGGAGAAAGATACTTCAGCACACCGCTCTTTGAATAAAATGCGATAGGATTTAACGACCCCGCTTTCATGCAGGGTCTTTTATTGCAAAGAAAAAACACCGCCGTGAAAGCGGTGTTTTTGTATTGCTTTTTCAGAACTACTCTTCAGCAGGAGCTTCCTCAGCCGAAGCCTCTTCTGCAGGCGCTTCCTCTGCGGGAGTCTCTTCAGCCGGTGCGTCCTCAGCCGGAGCCTCTTCTGCCGGTGCTTCCTCAGCGGGAGCCTCTTCAGCAGGAGCTTCCTCAGCCGGAGCCTCTTCAGCAGGTGCTTCTTCTGCCGGAGCCTCTTCTGCAGGAGCTTCTTCTGCAGGTGCCTCTTCAACCGGAGCAGTTTCTTCGGCCGGAGTCTC
>JAFYIC010000155.1 GCA_017538845.1 Bacillota bacterium
AGGTGATCCAGGGCTCCCATATACATGGCTCTTTTGCCTCTCGGGCACTTCACCAGGAATAAATATCTTGAGGAATCCTTTATCTTCGCCATAGGCGCTTCCTGAAGATCGAATATGTTCTTAGTCTCTTCCGGCAGCAGTTCCTTCAGCGTGTCTGTCCATTTTCTGCCCCAGTATCTGGCCGCATCCGCGCTCTTTGAGGTGAACATCACCTGTATCAGATCGCTGTAGGGTGGGTAGCTCATGAACTGCCGTAGCTTTATCTCGTCTGCGTAAAAGACATCGTAGTCCTGGGACGCAGCCGCTTTGACCGCGTAGTTGTCCGGCGAATATGTCTGTATTATGACCTTGCCCTTCTCGTCTCCCCTGCCTGCTCTTCCAGAAGCCTGGGTTATGAGCTGGAAAGTCCTTTCCGGCGATCTGAAATCCGGTATGTTCAGGGTGGTGTCCGCCGACATTATGCCCACGAGTCCCACGTTTCTGAAGTCCAGACCCTTTGCCACCAGCTGTGTGCCTATGAGTATGTCCGTTTTCCCCGCGGAAAAAGCGTCTATGATCTTTTCCAAACTGCCTTTTTTCCGTACGGTATCGAAGTCAAGCCGCGCGATGCTGTATTCTTTGAAAAGCTTTTTTGCCGCCTCTTCCACCTGCTCCGTACCGCTGCCAAAATACTTTATGTATCTGCTTCCGCAGGACGGACATTTGTCAGGCACTTTGGCCGTTCTTCCGCAGTAGTGGCATATAAGTCTTTTCTCGCCTTTGTGATACGTCATGGAAATGCCGCAGTCCGGGCACTTTATCACTTCGCCGCATTCTCTGCAGGAAACGAAACTGGAGTACCCTCTCCTGTTGAGGAAAAGTATGACCTGCCTGCCCTGAGCGAGACAGCTTTCGATCCCGCTTCTGAGCTTTTCGCTGAAAAGCCCCGTGTTGCCGGTCTTCAGTTCTTCCCTCATGTCCACGACTTCCACTTCCGGGAGTCTGACTTTGTTGTATCTTTCTGTAAGTTCGAGTTTTTCGTATATTCCTTCGCCGGCTCTGCTCCAGGATACCACCGACGGTGTCGCGCTTCCCATGATGAAAACGCCGCTGTGTTCCTTCAGCCTTTTGATGGCTACTTCAGAAGTTTCATACTTTGGGCTCATATCCGACTTGTAGGTGGTCTCATGCTCTTCGTCCATGACGATCACCCCTATGTCATCCAGGGGAGCAAAGACCGCCGAGCGGGCCCCTATCACGATGCGGACCCTGCCGTCTCTTATGCGCATCCACTCATCGTGGCGCTCTCCGTCGGAAAGCCTGCTGTGCAGCACGGCCACATTCTCCGCGCCGAACCGGCCTATGAATCTGTCTATTATCTGTTTGGTGAGGGATATCTCCGGCACCAGCATTATGGCGCTGCGCCCTTTGTCCAGGGCTTTTGCGATAGCCTGCATGTAGACTTCCGTCTTGCCGCTTCCCGTCACGCCTCTGAGCAGGAACATGCCGTTTCTCCGGTCGTCGATAGCGCTGCCTATCTTCTCCAGAGCCTGTTCCTGTTCGTCTGTAAGTTTTTCTATCTCCTGTATTTCTCCCTCAGCCTCGGCAAAAGGGATCCTCTCTTTTCCGCGGGCCGACTTCTTACCTACCGGTATGAAACACCTCACCGCGTCGATATATTTGCAGAGGTATCTTCTTCTCATCCACACACACGTGCTGACCATCTCTTCGGTGAGGCTCACTTCCGTGTCGGTCTTCTCCACGTATTTGAGGTTTTTCACCGGGCCGTCCAGACTGTCTCTTACTCCGAACACGTAGGCTTCCCTCAGGGCGCTGCCCCTGCCGAAAGTAACATAGACTTTGCTGCCCGGCCTTACGCTGTCGTCCTCGCAGCCGTATGTGTAGAACTGATCTGTCTTTTCACTTTTATTACCTATGACCAGATCGACGTATCTCATAATTCTCCTACAGAAGCGGGATGTTGTTCTTTTCGCATTCCTCTAACATATCGTCAGGCCATATGGATACCTGTACCTCACCGATATGAGCCTTCTTGAGGAAATACATGCACAGCCTGCTCTGGCCTATGCCTCCGCCGATACTGTAAGGCAGTTCCTTGTTCAGTATCTTCTTATGGAAATCGAGGGCCATACGCTCTTCAGCATTGGCTTCCCTGAGCTGTTTTACAAGTGAATCTTCGTCCACACGGATGCCCATGGAGCTGATCTCGAAAGCGCAGTTCAGCACGTCGTTCCAGAACAGGATGTCTCCGTTCAGCTCCCAGTCGTCGTAGTCGGGCGCTCTGCCGTCGTGTTTGATGCCTGAGTTGAGCAGTCCGCCGATCTTCATAACGAATACGGCCCTGTGCTCCTCTGTGATCAGGTCTTCCCTTTCAGACGGGGTCTTGTCCGGATACATGTCCTCCAGTTCCTGTGATGTGATGAAGAATATGTCTTCCGGAAGTCCCAGATAGATATCCGGATATTTCTTCATTACGAACTTTTCCAGTCCCTTGAGGACTTCATATATGGTCTTGACTATCTCAACCAGGAACTCTTCGTTCCTGTCTTCTTTTTCTATGACTCTTTCCCAGTCCCACTGGTCAACGTAGATGGAATGGAGGTTGTCCAGTTCCTCATCTCTTCTGATGGCGTTCATGTCCGTATATATGCCCATGCCCGATCTTACGCCGTATCTGTAGAGAGCCATCCTCTTCCATTTAGCCAGCGACTGTACTATCTCGACCGGTCTTTCGTCCATATCCTTCAGCGTGAAATCAACTGTACGCTCTACGCCGTTCAGATTATCGTTCAGACCGCTCTCAGGCGTTACAAAAAGCGGAGCCGAAGTCCTTCTGAGCGAAAGGAAATGCGCAAGTTCCTGCTGGAAGTAATCCTTGATCTCCTTGATCGCGATCTGGCTGTGGCCGGGATCGATTATCGGTTTGTAGTCTTTTGGGATTATTAAGCTTGACATTTGTTTTGTTCTCCTTTATGTAAATTTTTTTGTTTTCTGTTTTTTTCCTGGGCCTCTTTGGCGAAAATGCATCCGCAGTGATCCTGCCTGTAAAGGCCGTACTGTTTTGACAGCTCTATGCTTCTCTGGTATCCGCCCTGTTCCCTGAAATTCATGTCCAGGAAAGGAACTCCGTACTTTTCCGCCATTTCGTTTCCTATGGCGCTTATGGCCGGATAATCCTTGTGGGGACTTACGGTCAGTGTCGTAGTGAAGCAGTCCGCTCCTGCCTCTGCCGCTGCCTTTGCAGTTCTCTCAAGACGCAGGCGGAAACACTTCTCGCAGCGGGCTCCTCCTTCAGGCTCATCTTCCAGCCCTTCCGCAGCACTATAAAACGATTCCGGGTCGTAGTCTCCCTCTGTGAAGCCTACCCGGGTTTCACCCTTGTGTTCTTCGTTGAATGATTGGATAAAATCCGTCTGAGCCCCTTTTCTCTTTTCATATTCCTCCGCGTCCGTAATGTTCGGATTGTAGAAGAATACCGTGATCTTATTATCATCATACAGCCGCTCTATCACAGCCGTACTGCAAGGACCGCAGCAGCTGTGCAGAAAGAGGGCCGGTTTGTCTCCTTTTTCGGGCACGCTGTCTCCTAATCGTCCTGCCTCCATCGGGTCATTTTTCCCGCCCGGAAGCGCTGTTTTTTCTGC
>JAFYIC010000156.1 GCA_017538845.1 Bacillota bacterium
GATACCGCTTATCGGAAACGACGGCAGGATAAGGGCTCACTTCCAGCAGACGGTAACTGCAACGGGCAGACTCAGCTGCACAGAGCCAAATCTGCAGAATATACCTGTGAGACAGGATCTGGGAAGAAAGATACGTAAAGCTTTCGTGCCGGGAGGAGAAGACATGGTATTTACCGGCGCGGATTACTCACAGATCGAGCTGAGAGTACTGGCGCACATGTCGGAAGATCCTGTGCTCATCGAGGCTTTCAACGAGGGACAGGATATACACAGACTGACGGCTTCCAGAGTGCTTGGAGTACCGGAAGATGAGATCACGCCGCTGCAGAGAAGCAGAGCAAAGGCGGTCAACTTCGGAGTGATATACGGCATGAGCAGCTTCGGCCTTTCCACAGAACTGCACATAACCAGAAAGGAAGCAGAGCAGTATATCAACGACTACTTCGAGAAGCACGCCAAGGTCAAGGAATTTATGGACAGGCAGGTGTCCGAGTGCAAGGAGAACGGCTACGTCAGGACCATTATGGGCAGGAAACGTCCGGTCAAGGAGATACATGCGGGCAACTATATGGTAAGACAACTGGGCGAACGTCTCGCCATGAACAGTCCCATACAGGGAAGCGCAGCAGACATAATCAAACTGGCCATGATCATGGTCTATGATGAGATAAAGAAGGAGGGCCTCAGGTCAAGGCTCATACTTCAGATACACGACGAACTGATAATCGAGACCTACAAAGACGAGAAAGAAAAAGTTGAAAAGCTCCTGGCTGAGAACATGGAAAAGGCCATGGATCTGAAAGTCAAACTGGATGTGGATCTCAACTCGGCGTCCACATGGTACGATCTGAAATAGAGAGAGGAAATATGAAAGTAATCGGCCTCACCGGAGGGATAGCAACAGGAAAATCGACAGTATCAAAGTATCTTGCGGAGAAGGGCATTCCCATCATCGACGCGGATATCGTATCGAGACAGATAACGGAGAAGGGTTCTCCGGCTCTTGGCATGCTTGCTGAAAAGTTCGGCAGCGGGATCATCAATGAGGACGGGACCCTGGACAGGAAAGGCCTTGGGGACATAGTGTTCAGCGATCCGGAAAAGCGCACGGAACTCAACAAGATACTTCACAAGAGTATCATGGATTCCATCGATGAGCAGGTTAGCGCTTACAGAAAGAGCGGGGAGCATCCGATCGCCATAGTCGACGCAGCGCTTCTCATAGAATCCGGATTTGACAGAAAGATGGACAAGGTCTGGGTCGTTGTGGCAGATATGGATGTGCGGATAAAACGGATAATGGACAGAGATGACGTGACGGCCGAATTCGCGGAGAAGAAGATCGCAAGCCAGCTTTCAGATGAGGAACGCATAATAAAAGCTGACGAAGTGATCAATAATTCAGGTACTGTGGAGGAACTGAAAGAGCAGGTTGACAGGCTGCTGGAGAAATACTCCCGGAACTGTTAAAAAATACGGATATGGGTCAAATATTATTTCAATATTATTTGACATACAAGCCTTCTGTGTTGTATTATATTGTCTGTGCTCAGCGGATGATTGAGCCCGTGAACAGCGAATATGCGGCTGTGGCGGAACTGGCAGACGCGCACGGTTGAGGGCCGTGTGAGAGATCGTGTGGGTTCGAATCCCACCAGCCGCACCAATAAAGACACCGAAGAGGTGTCTTTTGTTTTCAGGAGGAGAAAATGGAAAAATCTCTTGAATTGAAATTCCTTGATAACAGACTCACCGTATGCAAAGTGGAAAAAGGGACGATGCTGGATTATACCGACGGGCTCTTTTTCATAGGCAATACGGATGAAGAACTTTCAGTAGTCTGCGAAACGGAAAAAACTCCGGCTGATACCATCGAAAGAGAGGACGGATGGACTGCTTTTCGCGTTGAAGGAGTGCTTGATTTTTCACTGACCGGTATCCTGTCAAAACTGACAACGGTCCTGGCAGAAAAGGAGATAGGAGTATTTGCCGTATCCACCTACAATACGGATTACGTTCTTATAAAAGAAAAAGACAGGCAGGCGGCTGAAAAGGCTCTTGCCGATGCGGGATACACGATAGTATAGATGGTGGACAGCCACATGATACAGAGCATAAAAAAACGGTATGGCCCAGGGCTGTACCGTTTTTATCATATCGTTTCCGACTGTCCGCAGATATCTGTCCATCTCCACGGACAGGACATTTGGTCATTTTGTATAAAGGAATACCAACAGGACCATGATCGCAAGGATCGTCTGGAAGAAAGCAAGTCCCAGATAGGCCTTGTACACTTCCGGTCCCTCGCTCCTTAAGCTGGCGGCCATTCTATAGCCGGCGAAAGTAAGCAGACCGGCGAATATGAGCATCAGTATGTCGATAGCTCTCATATGAACAAAATACACAACTGCGGCCATGGCAGCGTACCAGATGACATTATATACAGCTCGGCTTCTTATTCCCATTTTGATCCTCTTTTCTGAATAGGTGTTTTCTGTTTATCTATCTAACGGATATGATAACACATTTAGAGCATTTTGTGTGAAATACTTGCCGGCAGATGCTACAGCCTGTCACTGTAGTTGAGCAGACTTCTCAGAAGCCCACCGGAGTTCTTTGGCTTTTTATCCTTAAGGTATATTATCCTGCAGTCAAATGAATCCGGTCCGGTGGTGATCAGGGCGTATGACCCGGGGTTCCCGTCACGGGGGTAGGAGAGACTGCCCGGGTTAATGATATGTATCCCGTCGATTTCCTCATGTACTGCCGCATGTGTATGC
>JAFYIC010000157.1 GCA_017538845.1 Bacillota bacterium
AAGCAGCACCCCGTTTCTCGCCCAGTCTTCAAGACACCCGTGGGACGGCTGCATGATGCCGGTATCGTTTTCCAGCTCTTTGAATATGTTCACAAGGGACGGCGGCTTCGGTACGCCTTTCTTTACGGAAAAGCACAGTCCATGAGCCTGCCCCGGTTCATGGTAAGGGTCCTGTCCCAGTATCACAGCTTTGACCTGACTGTAGGGCGTGAACCTGAGAGCGTTGAAAATGTCATACATATCCGGATATATCTCTCTGCTGAAGTATTCCGCTTTCAGAAACTCCCTCAGTTTCAGATAGTAATCCTTTTCGAATTCTCCCTTAAGGACTTCGTCCCAGTCATTGCCTATATTGACCATCAGATCTTCTCCACGCCTATGCCGGTCTTGTGTCCGTTGATGTCGTATTCCTTCAGGTCGCCCTTATCGGATATATCCTTGGCAAGGGTCTCCTTCATGATGTAGTCGCCGTATTTGTCTACAGCAGCTTTTACTTCATCATCCGCAGCCAGATAGATGTGGATGTTGTCCATCATCTCATAATCGTTCTGCTTTCTCAACTGCTGTACCTTGGATATGATCTCTCTTGCGAATCCTTCGTCTATAAGTTCCTGATCTAGAGTGGTATCGAGTACCGCGAAGATATTGTTCTCCATGGCAACGGCGAAACCTTCTCTGGAATCTATCCTTACATCAACCATGTCTGCCGTGATCTCAGTCTCGCCTGCCCCCTCGATATCCAACGTTATTTTTCCGTCGGCGTCCAGTTTGCTTACCAGCTCAGCCGGATCAGCCTGGCCGAGAGCTGCTCCGAAGGCCTTGATGTTCTTGCCCAGCACAGGACCAGCGACCTTGAAGTTAGGCTTCAGCGAGTAATCTATGAACTGTGAAAGATCCTTTTCGAATACGACTTCCTTCACGTTGAGTTCTTCCTGGATCAGCGGCGTAAGATCGCTGATGGTATCCTCATACTTGCCGTCTACCAGTATGCTCTTCAGCGGCTGTCTTACTTTGATCCTGCTCTTTTCTCTGATTCCTCTTCCGAGGCCTACCAGACTTCTTACCAGATCCATCCTTTCCTCGACCTTCTCGTCGATGAGTTCCTCATCTGCCTTCGGGAATCTTGCGATATGCACTGACTGCGCTCCCGTAAGGTTGATGTACATCTCATCTGCGATGAATGGCGCGAAAGGCGCGATGATCTTGGCTATGCCTGTGAGTATCTCGTACGTTGTGGCGTAAACTGCCTTCTTGTCGTCTGTCAGAGTCTCGCTCCAGAATCTTCTCCTTGCCCTTCTGATGTACCAGTTGGAAAGATCCTCGATGACGAAGTTCTGTATCTTTCTCACTGACTTCATGTGATCGTACTGATCCATGTCCTCAGTTACTTCCTTTACCATGTTGTTGAACTTGGAAAGTATCCATCTGTCCAGTTCAGGACGGTCCAGAGGCTTGATATAGTCAGCTCCGGTGGACCTGCAGTCGTGAAGATCGACTCTCAGCACGTCCATGCTGATCTTGTCCTGGTTGGAGTAAAGCACGAAGAAGTTGTATACGTTCCTGAGTGTTCCGAAGAACTTGCTGACGATCTCGATGAGTCCGTCTTCGTCGAATTTCGTCGGTGACCACGCAGGAGAAACGTGCATCAGATACCACCTTGTGGCGTCTGCTCCGTATTTGTCGAACAGTTCAAACGGATCTGCAGTGTTTCCAAGGTGCTTACTCATCTTCTTGCCGTTCTTGTCCAGGATAAGGTCATTTACAAGCACGTTCTTGTAGGGCGCCTGTCCCTTGACGAATGTCGATATGGCCATCAGTGAGTAGAACCATCCTCTCGTCTGGTCGATTCCTTCGCAGATAAAGTCTGCCGGGAAGTATTCAGCGTCAAAGTCGTCCTTATGCTCAAACGGATAATGCCACTGGGCAAAAGGCATAGCTCCGCTGTCGAACCAGCAGTCCATTACCTCAGGTATTCTGGTCATAAGCTTACCGCATTCAGGACATACAAGGTGGACGTCGTCCACATAAGGTCTGTGGAGCTCGATGCTTTCATCTATATCCTCAGCTGCCTTTTCAACAAGTTCTTTCCTGCTTCCGATGCATTCAAGATGTCCGCATTCGCAGCGCCAGATAGGTATCGGCGTACCCCAGTATCTGTTTCTGGAGATAGCCCAGTCCTTTACCTCTGCCAGCCAGTTGCCGAAACGCTTCTCACCTACGAAATCAGGATACCAGTTGACCGTCTTGTTATTGGCCACCAGCTGATCCTTCAGCTTGCTCATCTCTATGTACCAGCTCGGCTTAGCATAGTAAACAAGCGGCGTTCCGCATCTCCAGCAGTGCGGATAGTTATGTTCTATCTTTTCCATTGAAAGGATCTTGTCTTCTTCTCCGAGCCACTTGATGATCTCAACATCAAGTCCCTCTTCCATTACGAATCTGCCCTTCCACGGAGTATCCGTGTATTTGCCCTGTTCGTCAACCGGATTGAGTACAGGCAGATCATAAGCTCTTCCTGTGTTGTAGTCGTCTTCACCGAAGGCCGGCGCGGTGTGTACGATACCGGTACCGTCTTCAATAGTGACATAATCTGCAAGGGTTACATAAAATGCTTTTTTGTCAGGCTTACAGAAAGGCATCAGCTGTTCGTACTCGACGTACTCCAGATCCTTACCTTTCATCTCAT
>JAFYIC010000158.1 GCA_017538845.1 Bacillota bacterium
CAAGGACAATATCGACAAGTACGTGCGCAGAAAGGGGCAGGATCCCCAGCAGGTACTGAAGAGCACTGTTATAAACCGTGCCATGAAGGAACTTAACATCAATTCCACCGATGAGCTTTATACCCAGCTCAGTTACGGCGGAGCGTTCCAGAGCAAGGTGGCCAATCTGCTGTTCAAATACTATCAGGAAGAGCAGAAGGAGAAAGAGGCCAAACAGAAAAACGACATAGAGAACCTGAAACCGGAGGAAAGCAAGCAGAAAAAGACTCTGCGGCAGCAGCACGACGACGTGGGCATATCGGTAAAAGGCGCCGATAACCTGATGATCAGAGTGGCCAAATGCTGCAACCCTGTACCGGGAGACGATATCATCGGATTCATCACCAAGGGACGGGGAATAACCGTCCACAGGACAGACTGCGTCAACATGACGTCACTGCCCGAGTCGGAGAAGGTCAGATTCATAGACGTGGAATGGAACATGGATGAACTGGACAAGACTTACGACGCGGACGTGACAGTGATCGCCAAGGATCAGAAAGGTCTGTTTTCCGAGATATCAAAAGCATGCGACGATCTGGACGCGCATATCACGGGCGTGAACGCTAAGACCGCCAAAGATGAGACGGTGCAGATAACCCTGACACTTTCCATCGCCAATACAGCTCAGATGCAGAAGATACTCAGGACATTCAGGAATGTAAGCGGCATACTGGAAGTCTACAGAGGATAGGAGGTAATCATGAATATAAACTGCGCTCAGACAGGGCCGGGAGGCGCAAATACATATATCGTTTCAGACGAGAACACCGGGAAGGGATTCATAGTGGATCCCGGCGGTTACGTTGGATTGATAAAGAATTTTCTCGATGAGAATCATATAGATATTCAGTATATAATCCTCACTCACGGCCATGGAGACCATATCGGCGGGGTGGCGGGATTCAAAAATGATTTTCCGGCTGCAAAAGTCGTTGCATGTATCCATGAAAAAGAACTGCTTCTGGATCCTGAATGGAACATGAGCAGCATGATGTTCGCAAAACCCGTAACCGTGGAAGCGGACATGTACGTTGACGACGGCGACGAGCTGAAAGTCGGGGACATGGAACTGAAGTTTTTCCATACTCCGGGACATTCGCCGGGAGGCATGTGCATTCTGGTGGACAACGTCCTCTTCAGCGGCGACACTCTTTTCAGGATGTCCATAGGCAGGACAGACTTCAAAGGGGCGTCATTTAACGACCTTGCCAAATCCGTGCATGAAAAGATATTCGTTCTGCCTGACGAGACACAGGTACTGCCGGGGCATATGGGCGCAACGACAGTAGGCGACGAGAAAAAATACAACCCGTTCCTGTAGCGGCAAAAGGAGAAACAGCCTTTGTATGATTTTCTGCTGAAAGATGTGAAAAAAGCTCACGAATACGAGGAACTCGTAAAAGCATTTTTAAGGCCGGACGAATTCAGACTATATTCCGATGATCTCGAAAACGTGAGGATACCTGAAGGCGAAAGACCGACGGATGACGAGTTCGACCACATATTTTCGGCAAACGAAGACAAGAACGCCCTGAAAAGAGAGATATACGGGGAATTGAGCAGACTGACGGGAAAAACCCTTCCCTGGGGGATAATCACAGGCATCAGGCCGGTGAAACTGACAGGGGAGATCGTAAGGTCCTTTGACGGTGAGACTGACAGGGCCCGTGAGGTGCTCATCAACGATTATTACGTAGAAAAAGAAAGGGCTGACAAAGCTCTTGAGATATACGGATACCAGCAGAAGACTGCAGGAAGTCCCGAAGAAGGCGCCGCAGGCGTATACATAGGGATCCCGTTCTGTCCCACGAGATGTCTCTACTGTTCATTCACTTCCAACCAGAAGGACATGGATGAGATAGACAGATATCTGGAGTGCCTGTACAGAGAGATAGACTGGACAGCGGACAGGATGGAAAAAGCCGGAATGTGGGCCGAATCCATATACATCGGAGGCGGGACCCCGACCACTCTGGACGAAGAAAGACTCGGAACGCTTCTTGACCTTGTGAACAGCAGGATCAGGTCCGGGAGAACCAGGGAGATAACACTGGAGGCGGGAAGGGCCGACACCATAACTGCGGACAAGCTGGCCATAGCAAAGACTGCCGGAGTGGACAGGATAAGCATCAACCCCCAGACCATGAAGGCATCCACACTGGAGCTGATAGGAAGGGAGACTTCCATTGACCAGATAGAGAAGGCTTTCGGACTGGCTACGGAATCGGGCATACCAACTGTGAACGCTGACCTTATAGCGGGCCTTCCGGAGGAGACGGCTGATGACTTCAGAAGGACGATGCAGATCATCACAGGCTACAGACCGGAGAATATAACGGTCCATAACCTGGCCATAAAAAGGTCATCAAGGCTTGCGGGGATAGACAGGGACTATCATTACAAGGCTGCGGAGACGGTGGCTGAGATGCTTGATGCAGCAGAAGAGTCCATGAAAGAAAACGGCTACAGGGCGTATTACCTTTACCGCCAGAAGCAGATGGCCGGGGCAGGAGAGAACACGGGATACTGCCTGCCGGGACACGAAGGGATATACAACATCAGGATAATGGAGGAAGCCCAGAGCATAATAGCCATGGGCGCAGGCGGGATCTCAAAGGCATATTTCCCGTCGGAAAACAGACACGAAAGGATAGCAAACGTATCCAATTACGAGGTATATATAGAAAAGATCGATGAGATGCTCAGAAGGAAAGAAGAAGGACTGTTTGAGCCGCTCATGAGATACCAGGAGGGAAGAGATGCTTACTAAAGCGCCAAAAGGAACAAAAGACGTACTGGCGGATGAAGTTTACAAGTGGCACTACGTGGAGGAGAAGTTCGCGCAGATCTGCAAAAAGTACGGGTTCAAAGAGGTAAGGACGCCGGTGTTCGAACATACGGAACTCTTTTCGAGAGGCGTAGGCGACACCACTGATATCGTTCAGAAGGAGATGTACACCTTCGAGGACAACGGAAAGAGAAGCATAACCTTGAGACCGGAAGGCACATCGCCTATAGTCAGAGCCTTCGTTGAACACAAGCAGTACGCGGAAGTCCAGCCGACGAAATACTACTACGATATAGACTGCTTCAGATATGAGAAGCCCCAGTCGGGAAGACTGAGAGCTTTCCACCAGTTCGGTATAGAGATATTCGGAACGGACAATATGCTGGCAGACGCTGAGGTCATAGCACTTGCCGATGAATTTATCAGAGGACTCGGTATCACCGACGTTGAGCTGCACATAAACAGCATCGGATGTCCGAAGTGCCGTAAGGATCACAGAGAGGCGCTGAGAAAGTTCCTGGAGCCCAAATACGATCAGCTCTGCGACACGTGTAAGGACAGATACGAAAGAAACCCAATGCGTATCCTGGACTGCAAGTCTCCAATATGCCAGGAGCTGGTAAAGGGAGCGCCTGTGATGATGGACTACCTCTGTGAGGACTGCAAGGCCGCCTTTGAGGATCTGAAGAAGAACCTTACCGCATCCGGCATTGCTTTCACAGTGGACCCGGGTATCGTAAGAGGCCTTGATTATTACACTAAGACGGCTTTCGAATTCGTCGCAGGAGGTCTGGGAGCCCAGAGCACCGTATGCGGAGGAGGAAGATACGACAACCTGATAGAAGAACTGGGCGGACCTGATATGCCGGGAGTAGGTTTCGGACTGGGAATAGAAAGACTGCTGCTCACCCTAGAAGCGGCGGGTGTGGAAATACCGGAGCCGGAGAAACCGGATGCCCTCATAGCAGTAATGGGGGATGAGGCCAAGTATGAAGGACTGAAACTTTTAAAGAGCCTCCGCGACAAGGGATTCCTCGTTGAGATGGACCCGGCCGGCAGGAAATTCAAAGGCCAGTTCAAGTACGCGGATCACACGGGAGCAAAGAAGGTCATCATCCTGGGCGATGATGAGATCGCTTCAGGCAAAGCGTCAGTAAAAGACATGACAACGGGCGAGCAGATAAGCGTGCCTATAGACGAACTTGAGAATGAACTGAGATAACAGAAAGCAAAAGGTTGAAGGAACATGAGTGAACTGAAGAAACGCACCCATATGTGCGGAGAACTGAGAACTGAAAATATCGGAGAAAAAGCCGTGCTCAACGGCTGGATCGCCAAGAGCAGGAATCTGGGCGGCCTCATATTCTGCGACGTCAGAGACAAGACAGGCATAACCCAGGCAGTCTTCGATGACAAGGTGCCGGCGGAGCTCTTTGAAAAAGCCGACACACTGAGAAGCGAATATGTGGTAGGCATCAGCGGTACTGTCAGAGAGAGGGAATCCAAGAACCCCGACATACCTACGGGAGATATCGAGGTATACGCGGACGATCTGGTGATATATGCCACCGCGGACACGCCGCCTATATACATCAAGGACGATGACAACGTGGACGATAATCTCCGCCTCAAATACAGATATCTGGATCTGAGAAAGAACGAGATGCAGAAGAACCTGACCTTCAGGCACAGGATCGCCAAGACGGCCAGAGACTATTTTGACGAACAGGGATTCACTGAAGTTGAGACGCCGATGCTCATCAGATCGACTCCTGAAGGCGCAAGGGACTATCTGGTGCCCAGTCGTATAGACCAGGGGGCCTTTTACGCGCTGCCTCAGTCGCCTCAGATGTTCAAACAGCTTCTGATGGTTGGCGGCACCGACAGATACATGCAGATCGTAAAGTGCTTCAGGGACGAAGACTTAAGAGCGGACCGTCAGCCTGAATTCACCCAGATAGACCTGGAGATGTCCTTCGTTGACGTGGACGATGTAATAGCCGTCCAGGAAGGCTTCATGAAGCGCCTCTTCAGCGACATCATGGGCATAGAGATCACCACGCCTTTCCCACGTCTCACATACAAGGAGGCCATGGAAAGATACGGCAGCGACAAGCCGGACACCAGATTCGGTTTTGAGCTGAAAGACATAAAGGACAAAGCGGCAGGAAACGGCTTCAGAGTATTCGATGACGCTGCGGCATCCGGCGGAGACATCCGTGGCATCTGCATCACAGGCGGAGCCGAAATGTATACGAGGAAGAAGATAGACAAGCTCATCGAGAAGTCAAAGAGCTACGGAGCCAAAGGCCTCGTCTGGATAAAGACGGGAAGCGAGATAACTTCATCGGTGAACAAGTTCTTCTCACCGGAACAGCTGGCGGATATCGCCTCCGTATTCGATGCAGAGGATAACGACCTCATCCTCATAGCGGCGGACA
>JAFYIC010000159.1 GCA_017538845.1 Bacillota bacterium
GTTCTGAAAGAGGACACGTACATAGCAGAGAATTTCAACAATATCCTGGACAGGCTCATTGAGGAAGATGAGGATGAAACGCTTGATGAGGAAGTAACAGACGAGGTACCTGCTGAGATGGAAGAAGCAGATGCGCCTATTGGCGAAGAAGCCGTTGAAAAGCCTGGAGCGCCTGATGAGGCGGCAGAGGATGAGGCACCCGCTGGAGAAGGCGACAGTTCTGAAGAGAACGAAGAATAGGATATAAAAAAACGACCGGCCGAATACGGCCGGTTTTTTAATGCAGTAAAATGACAACTCAGCACCACAGGTTTCACGCGCTGTCAGAAATTGATGACCTTGCTCCTCATGCCTACGCTGATGATGAACCCCAAAGCGATGAGGTTTGCGAGCACGGAAGATCCGCCGTAGCTGATGAAGGGCAGGGTAACGCCCGTAACGGGCATGATGCCCATGGACATGGCGATGTTCTCGAATATCTGGAAGAGGAACATGCCGATGAAACCTATGGCGATCAGCGCGCCGTACAGGTCTCTGGCGTCGTATATTATCTTCGCGATCCTGTAAAGAAACAGTGCGAACATGAACAGTATCAC
Source organism: Bacillota bacterium (assembly GCA_017538845.1). Classification (GTDB taxonomy): domain Bacteria; phylum Bacillota; class Clostridia; order Peptostreptococcales; family Anaerovoracaceae; genus RGIG7111. The sequence continues at coordinate 597 of JAFYIC010000159.1, forward strand.
CGCGCCGCCTACAAATCCCAGTTCCTCAACGATGACCGAGAACATGAAGTCTGATTTCTGCACAGGAAGGTAGTCCAGTTCCTTCTGGGTGCCGTTGAAAAGCCCCTTGCCGGTAAACCCGCCTGAGCCGATGGCTATCTTGGACTGGTATACCTGCCAGTTGCCCTGGAGTGAAAGGTTGTCGGGATGCAGGAATGCGTCGATCCTTTCTTTCTGGTACGATGCCATCAGCTTATATACCACAGGCAGGGAGAGCAGGAACACTGCTATGAACTTGATGAAAGCTCTGTAGTCGATGCCCGCGTAGAACAGCATGAATACCCAGATGGCGCAGAAAACAAGGGCGCTTCCCAGGTCTTCTTTGACGACTATAAGTATGAACGGCGACGCATAAAGCGCTGCCAGAATGATCGATTTGAAGGAATCAAGCTCGCCTCTGTGCCGCGTGAAGTACCTCGCCATCAGCAGGGTAAAGGTTATCTTCACTATTTCCGAAGGCTGGAAGGTCATGGTCGATATATGGATCCAGGCTCTGGATCCGTACTGTTCATAGCCCAGACCGGGGATATACACAGAAAGCAGAATGACCAGTGAAATGATGTACAGAGCTTTTCCGAAGTTCTGGAACACCCGGTAATCGATCAGCAGAATAAGGAACAGCAGAATGAATCCGAGGATGTATGCGGCGCCCTGAACGATCACGTCACGGGAGAGGACGAGACTGCCGTTATATGAGATGCTTTCAAGCATAAGAAGACTGACGGCTGCGAAGCAGACAGCCAGTATCAACAGCACTTTATCCGCATTTTTGAACAGTTCTCTGAAATTTCCCATTTGGCCCTTCTTGCTTGACTATACAAATGAAAATATATATAATGATTTTGTATGATTATATCAAAGAATCAGCAATCATTTCAAGATTTTAACGTATATTTCATGCATTGAAAATTAGACGCCGCAGGGCTTCAAAACGTTGAAAAACCAGCGGTATACGATATTTGGACAATTGAATACAGGAGGTGGTAAGATGCCAGACATCGTGATCTATATAATCGTAGGCGCAGTATGCCTGATACTGGGTCTTTTGATCGGATATATACTCAGGAAAGCGCTGGGCGAAAAGGCCATTGGAAGCGCGGAGCAGAAGGCGCAGAACCTCATTCTTGATGCGGAGAACAAAGCTCAGACCATAAAGAAGGAAGTTCTTATCGAAGCCAAGGAAGAAGCGCACAGAGTGCGCAGTGATGTTGAAAGGGAGATGAAAGAACGCAGGAACGAGATCCACAAGTCGGAAAGACGTCTCGTCCAGAAAGAAGAAGCCATCGACAAAAAACTTGAAAACATCGAAAAGAAAGAAGAAAGCATAGCGAGCAAGGAGCGCGGACTGTCCAACAAGCAGAGCGAACTGGACAAGATAATCGCGAAGGAAATGAATGAACTCGAAAGGATATCGGGTTACTCAATAGAAGAGGCGAAAGAGATCCTGCTTGCAAATACAGAAAAAGAAATAAGACACGAAGCCTCTGTGATGATAAAGGACATCGAATATAAAGCAAAAGAAGAGGCTGACAGAAAAGCAAAAGAGATAATAACAGGAGCGATACAGAGGTGCGCCGCAGACCATGTGGCCGAAAGCACTGTATCGGTGGTAAACCTTCCTAACGATGAAATGAAGGGAAGGATCATAGGCCGTGAAGGACGTAACATCAGAGCTATCGAGACCCAGACGGGCGTCGATCTCATAATCGATGATACGCCGGAGGCCGTTATCCTGTCTGCGTTCGATCCGGTAAGAAGAGAGATCGCAAGACTTGCTCTTGAAAAGCTCATCGTGGACGGACGTATACATCCGGCCAGGATCGAGGAAATGATCGAAAAAGCCAGAAAAGAAGTGGACGCCAACATCAAGGACGCCGGAGAACAGGCTACTTTCGAGGTGGGCATACACAATCTCCATCCGGAGCTGATCAAACTTCTCGGAAGGCTCAGATACAGGACTTCATACGGACAGAACGTGCTCAAGCACAGCATAGAGGTAGCTCATCTTTCCGGACTTATGGCCGGAGAACTGGGACTGGATGAGAAGCTTGCCAGAAGAGCAGGACTGCTCCACGACATAGGCAAGGCTCTCGACCATGAAGTCGAAGGTACCCATGTAGACATAGGTATCGACATACTGAAGAAATACAAAGAGACAGACGCTGTCATCAACGCAATGGCTGCTCATCACGGAGACTATGAGCCCAAGTCCATGGAGGCTGTCCTCATAGCAGCGGCTGACGCTCTGTCGGCGGCAAGACCGGGAGCGAGAAGAGAGACTCTTGAAACATACATCAAACGGCTCAAGGAGCTGGAAGAGATTGCTGATACTACACCGGGAGTCGAGAAATCATTCGCTATCCAGGCAGGCCGTGAGATCAGGATAGTCGCAAGACCTGAACAGGTGAACGACGACGAGATCGTTTTCCTGGCAAGAGATATTTCAAAGAAGATCGAATCAGAACTTGAATATCCGGGACAGATCAAGGTCAATGTGATCAGAGAGACCAGGGCCATAGATTACGCGAAATAACGGGCGTATAACAAAACACTATCAATTATCACAGGACCAGCGGGCTTTTCTCGCTGGTCTGATACTGCAGGAGAAAAGATGTTCGTTTATCTGGACAACAGCGCTACAACCAAACAATATGAGGCTGTCACGGAAGAAATGCTCAGATACATGAAGGAGGACTTTGGTAATCCTTCGTCTCTGTACAGCCTTGGGATCACTGCGGAAAAAGCCCTGAAAGGCGCAAGAGGCCTGACGGCGGCATCTCTTAACGCGGTTCCGCAGGAGATATTCTTCACGTCCGGAGGGACAGAGGCAGACAACATGGCTCTTTACGGCGCCGCAGAAGCCAGAAAGCGCAGGGGGAATAAGATAATAACCACACAGGTGGAGCATCCGGCTGTTCTGGAAACATGCAAAAAACTGGAGAAACAGGGATTCAAAGTAGTCTATCTTCCGGTAGACGAGAACTGCACTGTCGACCCGGACAGACTGGCCGGCGAAATAGACGAGCAGACGATCCTCATCTCCGTAATGCACGTGAACAACGAGACAGGAGCCATCCAGCCCGTGCAGGAGATAGGCAGGATAAAGGACAAATATAACAATGAGA
>JAFYIC010000023.1 GCA_017538845.1 Bacillota bacterium
TCGATCTCGATGATCTCCGGTGCCTTTCTGACTTCTTTTTTCACTATATCTTCGCGATGATCCTTCTTGACGTATTCGTCTGTGGAAGGCATTTCGGTTCCCACGGAAGTAAGGAGCCTCTTTAATTTGTTTTTGTTCTTTTTGCCCTTGGAGTCGCTACTGATAGGCAGTACAACGAAGCCTTTTCCCTTGTATTGCTCAACTGTGATTATGGGGATATATGTGCAGTCCAGATCTATGCCTTTATCGGTTCTTTTCAGTCTGATGCACGCTATGATGGATCTGGACTTGATGTTATCGAAGTTCTGGGAAACATAGTTGCCCAGCGAGTAATAGATGGGCATCCTGCGGCCGTCTTTTTCCATGTAAGTGATCTTCTGGAGCACGTGGGGATGTGAACCGACGATACAGTCATACCCGATGTCGAACAGTTCTTCTGCGAACTGATACTGGTCCTTGTAGACTTCTCTCCAGTTTTCCTTGCCCCAGTGCATGCAGGGGATGACGACCTCTGCGCCTTCTGCTTTGGCCTGATCATAGATGGTCTGTGCAGCTTCCTTTGTATAGTCATTCAGCATGTATTTGATGCCTTCCGGCGTTATATTACAGGTCAGAGCGTTGTGGTCGGTGGCAAAGGCCGTAATGGCTATACGGATGCCGTTCACATCGAATATTTCGTATCTTTTCCTGGTATCCTTGAAGGTGCCCGTGTGTATGAATCCGAACTTTTCAAGACTGTCGATGGTCTCGCCTATGCCTATGGCACCTATATCGATGTCGTGGTTGTTGGCGTTGGTCAGAACATCTATGCCCGATGATCTGATGGCGTCGAGAAATTCCAGAGGTGCATTGCAGTAGAAATTCTCCTCGATGACGATCTTCTCGGATCTGTAAGGCGCGTCGGGCACTATCTGTGTTTCGATATTGCCCACAGCAAGATCCGCCTGTTTGAATACAGGCTTCATCTGCTCGAACACGTAGGTGAAATCATAGCCGTTGGTTGTTTTGGCTGCCTCGAACTGTTTATCAAAGCAGGTGATGTCACCGGTGAACATGAGAGTCGCTTTGCCGGAATCTGAAGGTTCCTTCTGCTTCCAGATGCCGTCGTCAAGGACATAACGCTTAGGTGAATACTGAACGTCACGGAACGGGGCGTTTTTCCTGTAAACAAAGTCCAGGTCAGGCTCCTTTATGTCGTACTTTTCCATCCAGCGGTTATTCTTGCACGGAATCTCGTCACAGGGTTCTTCGCGCGTTACTTCCGGCTCTATGCTGTCCGGAGCATTTTCTTTTTTTGAAAATAGTTTGAACATGATTTAAGCTCCTCATGATGTTACTGTTTGATCAGGCTCTTTGAGTAATTGAATACGTATCCTTTTTTGTCGCCGTATTTCACATAGGCGTTCACATTGCTGCCTATCTTGTAGGTGTAAAGAAGTTTCACTTCTTCCTTCGCCGATATTTCAGCGGTGTTGGTACCTGATTTGCATTCTCTTGTCGAATAAAGCTTCGTCTTCTTCTTGGCTGTCATATCAACGTCAGCTGTCTTGACAGTATTCGGCAGATAGCGTTTTGCTCCTGCGAAAGTACTCTTGTATACGTCTCTCAGCGGAGCGATGCATACGCCGCCGTCCGAGTCTTTGCCTTTTTCAAAGTAAGTATCCTTGCATGTCTTGGTGCTGTGGATAAAGTTGCCGTTGCCCAGATATATAGCGCAGTGGTCAACATCATCACTGGTCATCTTGAAGAACAGGATGTCGCCGGCCTTCAGCTTGCTCTTGTCCAGAGTGCTGCCGCACACTTTGACTGCTTTCATCTGGCCCGTCAGACCTTCATTCAGGATGAAGGTGGTATCCCACAGCTGCGCCATGTTAGCTGTAATGCTGTATGGAGGCGCGTACTGGGTCATGACTTTGTTGGTGATGAATGAAGCGAATCCCGAACAGTGGAATGTGTATTTGCCGTTTCTCTTTACGCCGTCGCTTTCTTTCTTGTCAAAATCATAAGCGGTGGTGTATTTGAGATAGGCCATAGACTTCTTGATCACCTGGTTCTGATATTTGGTATAGCTGCTCTTTGTATATGTGCGGTTTTTGGCGCATGTTTTGACCAGATTCGTACGTCCTTTTGGAGTCCAGAGGTAGTAGTTCTTCGTTTTGTTTCCCAGACGCACTTTCTGCCATTTGCCTTTCTTGGTGGTCTTTACGGTTGAAACGACCCGGAGTTTCGTGTCGAACCACACCGGTATGGTCGAAGCAGAAAATGATCTTTTCTTGTAAAGCTTCGTGGTCACATGCCATGTGTATCTGGCCGTTCCCAGGTAGACTTTTACGCTCTTTTTGGCAGACCATGTGCTGTACTTCTTCTTTCCGCTCACGTTCTTATAAGCGCGGATCTTCACGTAATACGTCTTGCCCGCCTTGAGTTTTTTGACCGTTTTGTTCAGTCTGGTTCCCTTGTACAAGACCTTTTTCTTACTTGAGAAACTCTTGCTGGTGGAGTAGCAGACCTGATAACCGTCAACTTTCGTGTTTTTATTGCTTTTTACAGTGAAACTCTTGGAAACGACGCAGTTCAGCGAAGTGATAGTCGGCTTGGCAACGGCGGTTGCGCCGTATACAGAACTGCTTTCTGCGAAAAGCATGAATGACGCGACCATGAGCACGGTCACGGCCACTATGATATTTCTTCTTACCGATACGATCATAACAACCTCCATTACGATGAAACCGTTAATATGATGTATATTTGCGGATAGTCATATATCCAACGGGAATTATACCAAAAATGCTGAATTCTATCAATATAACAGGGGGGAATATGTCTGTTTTTTTAAGTCGTCTTGTGATAAAATGTATCTGTATAAGTATGTTCAGCAGAAGACAGGAAAGAATACATGAAAGTGATCGACAGGATCTGCATAGTACTGCTTGCGGTGATGCTTCCGGTGGCTGTCATGTGCTTATCTGAAACAGGTGTGTGGAGAGTATCTGATACATATGAATACAGTCTGAAGGAATCGGAGATACTGAACAAAATGCACCTCGATGTATCTGAGGAAGACGTAGCCCGGACTTTCACGGGATACGTGAACGGAAAGACGGACGAATTCCAGATCATCGAAAAGACGGGCGCTGTGGAGAAGGCGCTGTTCACGGAAGAGGATGAACAGTACATGTCAGGCATCAGAGACTATGCGAAATACCTGCTTTGGGCGGGGATCATCGCATTGATCATAGCCATAGCAGCATATGCGGTGTTGAGGATAAAAACTAAAAAGAGTACGGTCAAAGCCGGCTTCAGGGCCGCGCTGACAGTCTTCATCTGTATGCAGGCAGCGAACCTTGTGATAAGGCTCATCGATCCGGCAAGAAACGCCGTGTTCGGATGGCTGTTCGATTTTCCCGATACGGAAGGGGATCTTCTGACCGGGATAATGAAAGGTTCACTGCCAGAACAATTCGCGGTATTCCAGACGATCGCAGCCGTAGTGGCAATGCTGATACTCTGGTACATATCCAGCAGACTGACCAGGCCGGAAAAGATATTTTTCAGGAGGTAAAACGTGGTATACATATTTTTGGCAGAAGGATTTGAAGAAGTCGAAGCTCTCACAGTAATAGATTATCTGAGAAGAGCAGGAGTAGACATAAAATCTGTTTCCATAAACGAAAGCGTTGACGTGAAAGGCGCTCACGGGGTGACCGTAAAGAGCGACATTACCATTGCGGATGCGGATTTTGACGCATGTGAAATGATAGTGCTTCCGGGAGGAATTCCGGGAACCACCTATCTGGGGCAGTGCGCGGAGCTGGTTTCACAGATAAAGAACTTTGCTGCTTCAGGAAAAAAGACTGCAGCCATCTGCGCCGCGCCTACTGTTTTCGGAAAGGCCGGGATACTGGTAGGAAAGAAAGCCACATGTTATCCGTCCCTTGAAGGAGAACTTACCGGAGCGGACAAAGTCACTGACAAAGTGGTGACAGACGGCAACGTGACTACGTCAAGAGGTCCGTCCACAGCAGTATATTTCGCCCTTGAACTCATAAGGATCCTTAAGGGTGAGGAAATAAAGAACAACGTAAAAGCAGATATCCTTCTCGATGAGTAAGGAATAAACACCGGGTGCATTTATGGACATGACAAGAGAAAAAACAGATATGCATCTTCATTCATACTATTCCGACGGCACCATGTCGCCTGCGGCTCTAGTGGACAGAGCGGTGTCTTTGGGACAGACGAAGATCGCCATAACAGACCATGATGGCATAGGCGGCGTCGAGGAAGCTGTCCGTGAAGGAGAAAAGATGGGGATAGAAGTAGTCCCGGGCATAGAGTTTTCGACCGCCATGAAGGACGGCCCGAAGATCCACATGCTCGGATACGGCATAGACATATATGACAGACGTATATGTCTGGTCCTTGATGCCCTTAAAGACATCCGGAAAGAGCGGAACACCAGACTCCTGAAGGTCCTGAACGGGATGGGATATGAAATATCCGATGATGATCTGGACTATGGCGAAGGAAGAACATACATAGGAAAACCGGACATAGCCA
>JAFYIC010000160.1 GCA_017538845.1 Bacillota bacterium
TGTGGCAGTGATACTTGTCATTGTCTTTGGCTGGGTTTCTTTCAACAGACTGACTCCCGAACTGTTTCCGGACATAGAGCTTCCGTACGCTCTCGTTACCACCACATATCAGGGCGGGACACCGGAAAAAGTGGAGAAAGAAGTCACCAGACCTATCGAACAGCAGCTTGCTTCTCTTGATAAAGTCAAGAACATCGTTTCATATTCAAGTGAAAACCTCTCTACCGTAGCAATAGAATTCGAAGCGGACACCAATATGGACACGGTGTCCATGGACATGAGAGACCGGATCGATCTTGTGGCCGGCAGGTGGGACGACTCTGTGGGCAGGCCCATGATACTCAAGTTGAACCCGGAGATGATGCCTGTAATGGTAACTGCCGTGAGCAAGAAAGGCAGCGACAACGTTGAGCTGTCTGATTTTGTTGAGGAAAACGTCCTGAAGAAACTGGAAGGCACGGAAGGAGTGGCGTCGGTAAGCGCCACGGGCCTCATTGACAGTTACGTAAAAGTCACGCTGGATGAGAAGAAGATAGATAAGATAAACAAGGACGTAAGCTCGAAGATCCTGTCACAGATGTCGGGGGCGACTTCAGCGATAAACCAGGGAGCATCTGCTATTAATCAGGGACAGTCAGCCCTTAATAACGGGCAGAAGGAACTGAAGGATGCGGAGAAACAGCTGAACGACCAGATAAGCTCCGCAAAGAAGAGGCTGAAACAGCAAAGACAGCAGCTTGTGAAACTACGTGACAATTCTTCGTCAATAAAGCAGAACTATGACCTGATTAAATCCATGGAGGACGCCAACAAAGCTATCGAAGCTCAGGTGAGGAAGGACAACCCGGGAAAATCCGATGAGGAGATACAGGCGCTCCTTATGGCCAACCAGACCTACGTTCAGAACCAGACCGCCATAACGACAGCCTACAGCGCTCTCAAGAGGGCGGGGATAGACAAGTCCGAACTGGACAGCGCAGTATCAGAACTTTCTGATGTGAATAACATGATAGATGCCATAGACGATGCTCTGGATATGCTGGACAATGGGAACTTCGACGGACTCAGCCAGTTCGGCGACAGTATGGCTGCGGCAGGTTCAAAGTATCTTCAGTCAACTGCGGATCAGCTGACCGCCCAGCTTGCAAAGATCGAGTCTGAGAAGCAGGCGGCTCTGGACAGCGCAGACCTTACCGGTATCATAACCCCGGCCATGGTGGGACAGATACTTCAGGCCCAGGACTTCTCCATGCCGGCAGGGTATGTGGATGACGGCCTTGATAACAAGAGCAACACCAAGGTGCTGGTCAGCGTAGGAGACAAGATCGGAAGCGTAAAGGAACTTAAGAACCTGATCCTCTTTGATATGGATGAAACGGGAACGGATCCCGTAAGGCTGAAGGATTTAGCCACCGTTGAAAGAACGAATTCAAGCGGTGAAGTATATGCCCGTATCAACGGCAGAGACGGGGTGCTCCTTTCCATGGCTAGACAGTCCGGTTACGGCACTGCGGAAGTGGCAGGGAACATAAGAGACAGGATGGATTCTCTGGAAAAGGAGTACAAAGGACTGAAGTTCTCCAATCTTTCGGACCAGGGTCAGTATATAAATATCGTTATCGACAACGTTCTGCACAATCTGCTCATCGGAGCCATACTGGCCATACTGATACTTTTGTTCTTCCTGAGAGGGATAAAGCCGACATTGATCACGGCGCTGAGCATACCAATCAGTCTGACGTTCGCAGTAACGCTCATGTACTTTACGGGAGTCACTATCAACGTTGTCTCGCTTGCGGGACTTGCCGTGGGCATAGGCATGCTGGTGGATAACTCCATCGTCGTGATGGAGAACATATTCAGGCTCAAGGCGGCCGGGTACAGCGCTACCAAGGCTGCCATGGTGGGAGCATCCCAGGTAACGGGAGCTATCACCGCGTCAACACTGACCACCATCAGCGTTTTCGTGCCGATAATATTCGTCAACGGTATGACGAGACAGATGTTCACAGATATGGCTCTTACCGTGGGATATTCACTGGCGGCAAGCCTTATAGTCGCTCTGACATTGATCCCTGCCATGTCAAGGACCATCCTGCACAATACGAAAACAAAGGGCTTCCTTTCGCAGGACAGCTCCTTCATATAGAAATACAGAAACGCGGCGGAGTGGGCACTTGGCCACAAAGCCCTGCTCATAATCGCGTCGGTGGCCATACTGGCTCTGACGGCTACCTTCGTCGTGCTCAAAGGCTTTTCATATATGCCGACCATGGCCAGCCAGCAGTTCTCTGCGACTATCGAACTGCCCGATGACAATACCCTGAAGCAGACTGAAAAGACCTGCGATGAGGCGGTAGACCGGATACTGGAGATCGATGGTGTGGAGACCGTAGGCGTAATGCTCTACCAGGACGCTATGGGTTCCGTTCTGGGCGGCAGAGCAGGGAACGACGATGATTATTCAAAGGTTTCCCTGTACGGGATAATCAAAGAGGACCAGATGGGCGAATACGGTCGTGTGGTCAAGGAAGTAGAGAAAAAGTGCAAAGGTCTGAACTGTAATGTTATTGTGGATGACGGTACTGATATGCTTTCAGTTCTGGGCACCAACGGTATAAATATAGACGTTTACGGGGATGATCTTGACGATATACGGGAGACTGCCGTGGCTATCGAAAGAGAACTGAAGGACGTAAGCGGTACAAAGGAAATAAGCGACAATACGGAAGATACACTTCCTGAAATGAGGATAAAGATAGACAAGAACAAGGCTATGAAGAAGGGCTTCACAGTCACGCAGGCATACGCTGCCATATCTGCCCTAATAGCTGATGACGTGCAGTCGGCAACGGTAAAGGATCAGGGAAAGGAAAAGGATCTGATCATAGTCGATGGCAAGAACTCCAAACTTACAGCCGACGATCTTGACGATCTCGTGCTCATAACAAGCGATGCTTCCGGGAACAAAAAGAAGGCGAAACTTTCATCTATTGCCGATATCACAGAAGGCACGGGACTTACCACGATACAGAGAGAAAACCAAAGGAGAGTGCTCAAAGTAACGGCTACCATAGATGACGAACACAACATCACCCATGTTACTTCCGATGCCAAGAAAACCGTGAAGAAGATGGATATACCGAAGGGCGTAACGGTGGATTTCCAGGGTGAAAATGAAGACATAATGGAAGCACTTTACGAACTTGTGAAGATGCTCCTGCTCGGACTGCTCCTGGTATTCCTGATCATGGCAGCCCAGTTCCAGTCATTCAAATCGCCGCTGATAGTAATGGTGACCGTACCGCTGGCATTCACAGGCGGATTCATAGCGCTGCTTTGCACATGGAAGGAGATCAGCGTAGTTTCAATGATGGGATTCGTGCTCCTGATGGGCGTAGTGGTCAACAACGCTATCGTCCTGATCGATTGCATCAACAGGTTCAGGATCGAAGGTATGGACAAGAAGACGGCCATTATTGAAGCAGGCGCGGTAAGGATGAGGCCTATACTCATGACGGCCCTGACCACCATACTGGGACTCATGCCGCTGGCACTGGGATTCGGTTCCGGAGCAGAGATGATACAGCCGGTAGCCATAGTATGTATCGGAGGTCTGATATATGCTACGCTCATGACGCTTATAATGATTCCGGTATTTTATGATATACTTAACAAAAGAGAGATGAGACATCTGAGCAACGAAGAACTGCAGGAACTTGAAGAAGTCTGAATCATGCCTGCAGCAGCTGATAATAATTTGAAGAATCCGCGCATCTATGCTATAATTACCCCGTTATGCCGGCGTGATGGAACTGGCAGACGTGCGGGATTCAAAATCCCGTGGTGGCAACACCGTATGGGTTCGACCCCCATCGCCGGCACCACAGAAGATAAATAACAGTTGTCTTTAGAGCGAAAACACTTTAGGAGGAGTTTTAAAAGATGAATACTAAAACACTTACAACGTTTGTACCACTTATTTTACTGCTGGTGGTAATGTACTTCCTGCTGATCAGACCGCAGAGAAAAAGAGAGAAGAACATCAACGAGATGAGAAGCAGAGTGCAGGTTGGAGATGAGATCATCACGATCGGCGGTATCTGCGGAAAGGTAGTCAAGACTAAGGAAGAGAGCCTTGTTATCCAGGTAGGAGCTGACAAAGTAAAGTTCGAGATCATGAGATGGGCTGTTTCTAAAGTTGTTGAAAAGAATGAGAGATACGCAAAGCAGTCTGAACCTGAACCGGAAGAAGAGGAAGAAGCACCGAAGAGAGCTCTGCCCAAGAGGATGAAGCAGGCAAAGGCTGAGGATGTTGCTGAAGAAGCTGCAGACGCAGCAGAAGATGTTGCTGACGCTGCAGAAGATACTGCTGAAGCCGCTGCCGATACAGCAGAAGATGCTGTTGAAGAAGTTGCAGAAGCTGCAGAAGACGCTGTAAAAGACGCAGAGTAAAAATCATCTGCACATATAAGGAAACTGAATAGGAAACAGGCATTTCCCGCCCATATTGACGGGAGATGTCTTTTTTCATGGGCAAAAATCCCCAAAACCCTTGAATTCAGATAGATTTATACTTGTTAGAAAGGCAAAAAAGTAGTAAAATATTATGGATATTATACTGGCGGAATTATGTGCCTATAATATGTAGCAAATAATCAAAAGGAGATTTTTTAAAAGATGAATCGAACAGCGAAGAAAATACTTGCAGTCGTGATCGTACTTCTCGTGGTATTCGGATGGTTCGTGACCATATGGGGAATACCCGGAGTCATGGATCCTATAAAAGACAAAATCAAGCTCGGCCTCGATATAAAGGGCGGCGTTTACGCGGTCCTGGAAGCTGATACGAGCGATGTAAAAGACGATGATCTGGCTCAGACTATGGAACAGACCAAAGAGGTCATTAACAACCGTGTCGACCAGATGGGTCTTGCAGAGCCTACGGTAACCGTCGAAGGTCAGAACAGGATCAGAGTTGAGCTTCCGGGGGCAGAGGACAGCACGGAAGCTATCAACACCATAGGACAGACTGCGCAGCTTGAATTCAGACTGGCAAACAAGTCGCTGATAATGACCGGTGAAGCCATAAAGGACGCCGGAATAGATAAGGATACGCAGCACGGGGGATACAAGGTAATACTTGAGTTCACCAAGGACGGACGCAAGGCGTTCGAACAGGGGACGAGAGACGCCCTCAGCGGAATGGTCAAGTCCTCATATCCTTCCGAGGACAACGTTTCGGATAAGGCCATAGTTATACTTCTTGACGATGAGATAATCTCAGCTCCGGAAGTAAACGAGGTAATCGCAAGTGACAGCTGCGAGATCACACAGAACTCAGGATTCCAGGAAGAGGACGCAAGCAAGCTTGCAGCTCTCATCAGAGGCGGTGCGCTTCCTGTGAATCTGGAAGTAATATCATCATCGACACAGACGGCGACCATAGGTATGGACGCCCTGACAATGAGCCTTATCGCAGGCCTTATAGGTCTCATACTGGTATTCCTCATCATGCTCCTCGGATACAGGATCATGGGTGTCGCGGCTGACATAGCCCTTCTCATGTACGTAGTTCTCATGGCCCTTGCAATGGCGGCTATGGGAAGCGTACTCACACTGCCGGGAATCGCAGGTATCATCCTGTCTGTCGGCATGGCGGTAGACGCCAACGTGGTCATATTCTCCAGGATACGTGAGGAGATAGTGGGAGGCAAGTCCGTCGAGATAGCCACCCAGACCGGTTTCAAACGGGCCATGAGTACGGTAATCGACTCTCAGGTAACCACCCTCATCGCGGCAGTAGTGCTTTACCAGATGGGTACCAGCAGCGTAAAGGGATTCGCATGGACCCTGATGATCGGTATCATCATAAGCATATTCACGGCGGTCGTAGTCACGAACCTGTACCTGAGCCTCTTCGCCGGATCGAAGAAGTTCGGACAGCCAGGGTTCTTCAGGATCAAGAAGGACGGTACAACTACGTTCGATATAAAGAAAAAGTTCTCGTTCCTCAAGAAGCGTAAGGTATGGTACACCATAGCCGTGGTTATCATCGCGATCGGAATAGGCACCTTCTTCATAAGGGGATTCAACTTCGGTATCGACTTCACAGGAGGAAGCATGCTCCAGCTTGACATGGGCAAACAGGTGGATCTTACCAAGGTGGAATCCGTTCTTGAGGACAATGGCGTGGACATGAGCAAGGGCTCCATAGTCTATGCAGGAAAAGACAACACACAGATAATCATAAGGACCACGGATACCCTGAGCGCCAACGAAAGCAAGGCTGCGGCCGACAAGGTGGGCGAGGCCTTCGGAGTTGACGAACCTGAGATACTTGCCAGCGAGCTGTTCGGAGCTTCCGTCGGCAAGGAACTGAGGAACAACGCCCTGAAGGCGATAGTCATAGCTGCCCTGTGTATGCTGGTATACATCAGGATAAGGTTCTCAGAGTGGAAGTTCGGCGTAGCGGCCATAATCGCGCTGCTCCATGACGTTCTCATGCTATTGACCTTCTATCTGGTATTCGGCGTTACGGTAAACAACCCGTTCATCGCCGCTATCCTTACAGTGGTCGGATACTCAATAAACGACACCATCGTTGTATTCGACCGTATCAGAGAGAACAAGAAGTATATGAGGGGCGTCAGCAGACTGGATATGATCGACACCAGTATCAACCAGACTCTGGGCAGATCCATAATGACGTCAGTTACCACCCTTGTGGTAATGATACCTCTGTATATAATCACGGGACCGGCTATCAGGGAATTCACACTGCCGCTGATGGTAGGCGTATTCGTAGGATGTCTGTCATCCATATTCATAGCCAGCCCGGTATTCCATGATCTCACCACATTCGTTGAGAACAGAAGGAAAAAGTACAAGGGTACGAAGAAACATAAGAAAAAGAACACATACGAAGGCATAAAGAAAGCCAAACAGGAAAACGACGGGGCGATAGTATAGGGAAAACTGCGGTTACCCGGTCAGCTCAGGTAGGCCGGGTAATTTGTAATTATCAGGCAATGCATCGGAAAAGAACATGAAGACGAAAAAAGAGTTTCTTGACACAATCAAAGAGCTGAATCCCAAGTGTGATATGGCTCTCATAGAAAAGGCCTACGACACGGCCGAGAAGATGCATGAAGGTCAGTTGAGAAAGTCGGGCGAGCCATACATAATCCATCCTATGGCCGCGGCTGAGATACTGGCCGAGCTTGGCATGGATGAAGATACTATCGTTGCGGGGCTTCTCCACGACGTAGTCGAAGATACGGAATACACCATAGACGATCTTGAGAAGGACTTCGGCAGCAATATAGCCCTGCTGGTGGACGGCGTCACCAAACTGGGTTCCATCAAATTCGACAGCAAGGAAGAAAGACAGGCCGAGAACCTGAGAAAGATGTTCCTGGCCATGTCCAAGGATATACGCGTTCTGATCATAAAACTGGCCGACAGGCTCCACAACCTGAGGACCATCAACTACATGAACGAGCAGAAGATCCAGGACAAGTGCAACGAGACACTGGAGATATACGCGCCTCTGGCAAGCAGGCTGGGAATGTACAACATCAAGTTCGAGCTGGAGGATACGGCTCTCAAATACCTTGATCCGGAAGCTTTCCAGGCGCTGAAGGACAACGTCAGCGAAAAAAAGGACCAGCGCCAGAAGAACATAGACGCAGTAATAGACGAGATCAAGGAAGCCCTGAAGGATGTGGACATCAAGTACGAGATCAAGGGAAGATCGAAGCATTTTTACAGCATCTACAAGAAGATGAAATACCAGCATAAACA
>JAFYIC010000161.1 GCA_017538845.1 Bacillota bacterium
ACACTCAATGCACTCCTGCTACACGAGAGCGAATCAGCCGTACATTTACGGCAGTCATTCCATATTCACGGCGGAAGTAGCCTCCACGGTCAACGAATCCCTGCTGATGCACCATCTGATTTCCAACGCAGACGACACAGAGCGCAGAAAATACCTGATCAACATGCACATAGAAGAATTCAGGACCACCCTTTTCAGGCAAACCATGTTCGCAGAATTCGAAAAGATCACTCACGAAGCTGTCGAATCGGGCACCGTCCTTACGGCAGAATGGCTCAACGATCAGTACCGGCAGCTGAATGAAAAATACTTCGGCCCGGCAGTCATTTCCGACGAAGAGATATCATACGAATGGGCGCGCATCCCCCATTTCTACAGCGCTTTCTACGTTTACAAGTACGCTACCGGATATTCCGCCGCAACGGCCATATCCGATAAGATAATCAACGAAGGTGAAGAAGCAAGAGACAATTACATCGAGTTCTTAAAGACCGGTGAGAGCGATCACCCAATAGAGCTTCTGAAGATCGCCGGCGTTGACATGAGCCGTCCGGAGCCGGTAAGACAGGCCATGGACACCTTTAAAAACCTTGTTGATGAATTCACCAAACTGGTGTAGTATGTTAGTGCTATGGAAAAGAGAGTAGTAAAGATCTATTCAAACGACACACAGCTGTCCATAGAGACCGTGATGATCCTTGAGCAGAAGCTGAAGGACGCAGGGTTCACCATCGCCGAGGAATTCACCGATGAGTGCGAGCTCCTCATATGCGTAGGCGGTGACGGAGCCTTTCTTGAGGCTGTCCACATGTACGGATTCCCCAAGATCCCCATCATCGGCATCAACACGGGTCATCTGGGCTTTTTCCAGGAGATGCCTTCGGATGATCTCGATCTTTTCATTGAACTTTACCTGGCCAAGAAATATAAGATACAGACCCTCAATACCGTTGAGGCCTTCGTTACCCTTCCCCATCAGACCATAGTTCTGAACGGTCTCAATGAGATAGTTATCAAGGGAAGGAATACACATGCCATCCATCTGAGCATTTCCATCGGCGGCAAGTTCATAGAACGCTGCTCCGGCGACGGCATACTTGTGGCTACTCCTGCGGGAAGCACAGCATACAACTATTCGCTGGGCGGTTCTATCGTAGACCCGAGGATCAAACTCCTTCAGGTCACACCTATCGCTCCGATGAACACCACCTCATACAGGTCGTTCACTTCGAGCATACTCCTTCCTTCGGATCTGCAGCTTGGTATCCTTCCGGAAGAGATGCGCGACCCGACCATATTCATAATCAACGACGGCATACAGCACAGATACAACAATGTCCGTGATATCGAGATACGCTTCTCAGACAAGACAGTAAAACTCCTCAGATTTGAAAACTACTACTTCTGGGACAAGGTAAAGAGCAAGTTCCTCTGATACCTGCGCGCGAGACATTATGCGGGAATACACCTATACGCTCACAAAAGAAGACGAAACGACTCCACTCAAGGATCTCTTAAGGAAGAAATTCGATTTTTCCTCACGCCTCCGCGCGAAAATAAAAAGAGAACGCCTTGTTTTTTTGAATGGAAAAGAACCTGTAATGTGGTCATGCGGCAAAGCCGGAGACGTGCTTTCGGTAAGTATGCCCGAAGAACGAAGCGGCTTTGAACCGGAGGATATACCTGTGGATGTAATATATGAGGATGACGATATCCTTGTGGTAAACAAACATCCGGGCTACATCTGCCACCCTACCAAGGGCCACGTCTCACATACTATGGCCAACGGCATAATGAAATATATGATTGACTCCGGCCAGTCCTTCAAGATACGCTTCATCAACAGACTTGACATGGATACCTCAGGCATCCTTCTCATAGCCAAGAACGCCCACGCACAGGCTGATTTCATGAAAAAAGCCAGATACGCGGAGAAGATATACTCTGCTGTCGTGGAAGGACGCATTGAAGAAGACGAAGGCGTTATCGACCAGCCGGTAGGACAGCCGGATCCTGAGAAAGTGGAACGGGGCGTAGTACCCGAAGAAAAAGGCGGTCTTCCTTCAGTCAGTCATTACAGGGTCGCTGAAAGGTTCACATGTCTTACAAAAGGCGGTGAGACGCGTGATTTTACCCTTGTGAAGGTACTTATAAAGACGGGACGTACCCATCAGATAAGAGTTCATATGGCGCATATCGGCCATCCGGTTATCGGAGACCATCTCTACGGCAGAGAAGAACCTTTCCTCATAGAAAGACATGCCCTTCATGCTGAAGAACTGTCATTCGATCATCCCGCCACCGGGAAGAGACTCCATTTCACTGCGGAATGGCCCGATGATATGAAACGTCTGATTGAAATACTCCGAGAAGGAGCCGGAAAGTGCGGGCAGAACAATGGATGATAATAATAAGAATTATGTATACATAGTCGAATGCTCCGACGGTTCCCTCTACACCGGCTGGACCACAGACGTTGCAAAGCGCGTCGAAGCCCACAACAGCGGTAAAGGAGCCAAATACACACGGAGCCGCAGACCTGTTAAACTGGTACATTACGAAGAATTCCCCACCAAAGAGAAAGCCCTGCGCCGTGAAGCGCAAATAAAAAAACTGACGCCTGCAAAGAAGCGTCAGCTGTTTTCTTCATCTTCAAAGGAGAAGTAGTTATCCTATTTCTTCTTTTTCTTTGTCTTTTTCATCGCTATCTTGATCTGCTTTGCGAAATTATCTATGGCTTTTTCGTTTATCTTTACGTCGATACCTTCTTTTTCCACGTTCTTGATCAGCATCTTTACTGCAACTTTCTCAGAGCCGTGAAGGTTCTCCGGGTTCAGCTGTCCGCCGAATGAATCCGTTACGATAGCCCTGCTGTCAAGATCCTGATAAAGATTCCTGTGGATATAATTCTGCGAATCATCGTCGTACACATTGCAGATGAAGAACGCAAAAGGCTTGACCCTCAGGTATACCCTGTTCTTCGCCAGATATCTTCTCGCCTTTTTCTGGATCTTCCCCATTCTTATGGAGGATCCGACCACGATGCAGTCATAATCTCTCGTTCCGGGATCGTACCCGTCCAGATTGCATACGACTACGTCGGCGAACTCCTCAAGTCTGTCCGCCAGCATATTGGCGC
>JAFYIC010000162.1 GCA_017538845.1 Bacillota bacterium
CATACTTGGCGTTGAATTCCTCTTCGGTGCCGTTTATAACAGCCAGATCCTTTTCATCAAAGTATGAGAAGGACGGAAGCTTGATCTTTTTATCCAGATATCCCTGCTCCTTTGCCGCTTTGTACACGTCTGCGGTCTTTACCAGTGAATTGTGAGGAGCCGGTTTCTCGCTCGTCCTGTAATAGAAGCCGTAGGTCTGCGCAGGTATGTCGGCAACGTGACCCTTCGACAGATATTTCTTTGCTCCTGGCGACCAGCCGTTATGAGTAAGAATAGCCTTTTTCTCCCTTGCGAGAGTAACGATGTAGGATCTTACAGATCTGCATGGCCCGACTACTTTGGGCATATCGCTGTAATACAGACATTCCAGTCTCGACTGCTTTCCTTCCACAGGCACTTCATATATCATGTCCGCCTGCGAGATACCGTACTGAGGTATCGCTTCGTTAACGTTGTCCGTTGAAACGAGAAGCGGTCTTACGGGAAGCTCTTTCTTCGTATATTCTCCCGTGAAAGGATTCAGGTTCCCTTCGGGTTTCTCAAGTTTTACTATGAGTTTATCGGGAATCGATTCCTTGTAGATTATGAACGCTCCAACTGCGGCCACTGCCAGTGCAAGTATGACCGTAACGATTATAGCTGTTTTTTTCTTTCCTTTTGCCATGGATATGCTGCCCCCCTTTGTTATTACTACTTATTTAGTGTATCACAATTACACGTATCTATCCATCCGAAGCCTGTTTTTTTCGGCAGAGATTTTGATCCGGGTCACAGATCGGCAAATCCCGTAGCGATACATGTTTCACATTCATTTCCCATTGTGATAAAATAATTAAGGATTATTTATCTGTAAACATATGCTTTTTAGGAGGACAAAATGAAAAAAATAATCTCATTGGCGGTTGTTGCTTTGCTGATCGTATCAGCCCTTGCCCTCGCTGCATGCGGCAGCGATGACACAGACCTTTCTGACAGCAAATATGTAGGAACATGGGAAGCCACAGACGTGACTCTGGAGGATGAAGCCGAGGCGTTGGGAGATGAATGGATCCTGACACTCAACGGAGACGGCACCGGCCAGTTCAAGAGTGATGAAGAGACTAGTGATATCACATGGTCCCTTACAGATGAAGGTTTCAAGACCAAAGGTGACGTTAAACTCACATTTGTCGATGACGGCGATAATATCAAGGCTAAAATAATGGGCGTAGGTCTTGTTTTTGAGAAAAAATAACCGAAACATGAAAGCAGCACTCCGTTTTGCGCGGGGTGCTGTTTTACGAGCATGAGGCAATGATCTTATGAAAGAAAAAATCAGACCGTACATAAGAGCGCTTACCGACATTTTCAACTACCAGATCATCACAAAAGTCGTTCTGGGCGTCTGGCTGTTTTTGCTCAGCAGATTGTTCCAGCTTCTGCTGAAAAGCAGCGGCAGGGTCGCCGTTACCAGCGGCGACTGGCAGTTCCTGTTCACAACATGGCAGGGCATCCTGATACTGGTACTGGGGATAGTGTCTCTTTTCATATATGTAGCCTTTGACCTCAACTCCAAGATCGTGCTGTGCAGAAGCCTTGTTCAGGGACAGAAAGTCCCCCTTGTAGCCAGCTTTGTCGAGGGGTTCAAGTCTATCGGCAGAATGGTAAATGTCGGCGGGCTGGTGGTAGTACTCTATATCGCCCTGCTCGCGCCTATACTCGGCGTCGGTCTTTCCATAGCCGCGACCGAGAATCTTTATATACCGACATTTATAACATCGTTCATCGAAAGCTCGGCGCTGCTTTCAGGCCTGGGCGCAGTCGTCGTAATAGCTTTCCTGATACTGGGCATCGCTAATCTTTTTGTACTCCATGGCGTCGTTTTAGACAAACTTAAAACAAGAGAGGCAAGCAGGCAGTCGGCAGCTCTTATCAAAGCGAACTGGAAGGATTATCTGAAACAGAACGTCCTCTTCATTCTGACCATAACCATACTTCTTTCGGTGGTGGCAATACTGTTTCTCTTCCTGCCGCTTAAGATAATAAGCGTTCTGCCGCTTTCGGCCGCCGCGAGCCGTCTGCTGACCATATTCTTCGTTACCGCGGGCGTGATCATCTCCGCTCTGGCCGATTTGTTCGCGACTCCTTTGTATCTGATGAAAATGACCCAGCTGTTCTATTCATACAAACAGGGCAGCAATTACGAATACAAAGTGAGAAAAAGAGAAATGCGGACTGCGCACAAAGTAATAATTGCCGTAGCCCTGGCTCTTGTGATCGCAGCAGTAGGCGCTTCTTATGCCAACTTTGATCAGATGTTCCCGGTAGAAACCAACGGCAAAATAATCGCCCACCGCGCCGGAGGAAACGAGGCTGCGGAGAATACAGTAGCCGGCCTTCATACAGCGTGGAAAGCCGGAGCCTACGGAAGTGAAATAGATATACAGAGAACTAAAGACGGTTACTATGTCGTCAACCATGACAGTACTTTTGAACGTGTGGCCGGAGACAGCAGAAAGCCTGAAGAAATGACTCTGTCCGAAATCAAAAAGTTGTCTGTCGGCAAAGAACTGGTACCCACATTCGAAGAGATGCTCATCGCAAGCAAAGGCCGGCTGGTACTCTTTACGGAGCTCAAGGGCAGCACTGCCGATAAGAAGATGGCAGATGACGCCGTGGCGCTGGTGAAACAGTACGGAATGGAAGACCAGTGCGTGATGATCTCACTGAAATATGATCTCATCGATTACATAGAGACCACGTATCCCGAGATACAGACAGGTTTTCTGACATTTGCGTCCCTGGGCAAAACGTCAAACCTCAACTGCGACTACATCGGGCTGGAAGAAGAGTCCGCTACGAAAGACGCCATCGACGCGATCCACAGCGAGAATAAGAAAATACTGGTTTGGACAGCAAACGAGGAAGGCTCCCAGAAACACTTCCTGTGCACGAAGGCCGATGGTATAATCACCGACAACATTACCCAGGCAAAAAAACTGGTGAAAGAACTTAAACACAGATCCGATCTGGACAGGATGGTCGACAAGATCAGGACCATAATGTAGCCGGAACAGTAATATGAATAACTAAAAAGAGACAGGCGTATCGCCTGTCTCTTGTTGTTTTACCTCATTGTTGCCATTACCGGCATCTGTATTCACATTATCTTTTTCTGTGTTTGATTATCAGCGCCGTTATAACTGTCCCGGCAACGAAAGCTATCACAGCTATCAGAACGTATCCGCCGGCGCTGTCAGACAGCATCGATGAACCGGTATTCTGTCCGGCCATTATCCCATGGCCTGCGCTCTGGATCTGATGCACCACAAATACGAGGCAAACTGCAAGAGCCGCCGATATCGATCCGAAGATCTTCGACCGGGTCCTGTCAGCATGTCTCCTGAGCTCTGCAGCTCTCGCATGCATCTTTGTGATCCTTTCATCCGCATTTCGCATCCGGATATTCACTCCTTTCGGGATAATAACTGTCCTGACATATATATAGATACAAAAAAACAAAAAACTCCCCGGTTTTCGGGGAGATTTTTTATATTTCCCGGATTTATCCCGCTTCAGTCCGACTTTCCGGCTGTTTTAGTCAGGTTTTCGCATATCGGCAATTTCTTCTGCAGGCGGACGGAATATACGCGTCTTCAGCGCCAGTATTATCAGAGCCGATATCATCGGTATCAGATATCCGGCGACCGCTACGGTTCCGGTCTGTGAGACCATCATGTTATATACGCCGTGATAGGTCATCGCCAGCGAAAGCAGTCCGATTATACCGAAGGCTCTGAGCCAGCGTTCCTCCCACATGTACAGAAGTCCTATGGCTACGATCATGCCGCAGACAACGTGCATGGTGCCGGTCCCGAAGCCCCGGATGACCAGGAACAGCAGCTGGCTTGCCCCGTTCTGGGTCAGATAGCATACGTTCTCGAAAGTGGCAAATCCTATGGCTATCATAAGAATGGCAGCTATTACCCTGCCTCTGTCCTTCGGCTCAAATACCACCATGTAGAAAAGTACCGGCAGGAACTTCATGATCTCCTCAACGATGGGAGATATGTTTATGGCAGCCGCTTCGGCGTCAGCCCCGGTGGCCGCAGCCAGAAACGTGCTTATATACGAAGAAAGCAGGCAGACCGTCATTCCCCCCAGGATAAAGCCCATGGCCCTTCTGGGGTTCCTGCCTACCGCAAGTACGGCTATAACTATCGGCGCGGCGAGACAAACGTATATGTTCTCGATATAGTTCATTCCCTCACCGCCTTTCTGACCGCCGGAATGAACAGTATGTAACATACCGTGATCGCAGCATCAAATACATAATAAAGGTTGTACCAGGGTTCATTAAGACACGATGCCGTCCACATGGCATATTCCAGCGCGCAGAATATAAGGATCATTTTGCAGAGCAAACTGTCACCCGTCTTCTCTGTCAGTCCTTTTCGTATTTCGATCAGTCTCTGCACAGCGTTCCATATTATGACGCTCATCAGTATGGCCGTGACCACATTGTCCAGGTAAGCACCCAGTGTCATGTAACCGGCGCACATGAATCCGCAGAATACGGGAATGAGCCACTGGGTCTTTCTGACCGGTTTCCTGAATACGGGCTCTCCATGGTACTGCTGCATCATCAGGATCAGGAACAGCAGCGCTACTTTCCAGTTGATATACGGAATCAGAGAGTAACCCAGGTTGCCTCCGTAAAAGACCATTCCCAGGACCCACCAGAGATCACCAAGGAAAATAGACAACAAAAACAGCCCGTAGAGAAGCCTGAGCCGGCTCCTTTTGGTACGGGCGTCATAGAATGCCACCATCTCGCATACGAAGATAACGGCCATCTGCATGCTGCTGTTGACAATATCGATCATTGCCTTTTCTCCCTGTCCTGTCTTTCCTTTCCTGTCTTAAGGCTGTAACTGAAGATAGTCGCCGCTACTCCGAGAACAAAGGCGATCACGCCAACGGTGATGTATCCCATGACTTTGCTTCCCGAAAAGATGCTGGCGCTCAGAGCATCCGGATCTGCGTTCTCCAGTCCGCCTGATGCAAGTCCTGACACGAACACTGCCAGACCTATGGCCAGAACGAAGCATGCCGCTACGCTGACTACACGGGTGATCTGTACTTTCCTGTTATTCCTTTGTCTGCTCAGCTCTGCCGCGCGCAAGTGCATGGCTTTTATCCGTTCTTCATCTGTACGCATCGGTCATACCTTCTTCCTCGAGTTCTTTGCGCAGTTTTTTCTTGCCTTTCTGCAGTAAATGATCTATCTTCTTTGTATTTACTTTCATTACAGACGCCACCTGGGCGTAACTCATATCTTCAAAATATCTCAGCCACAGGGCCTCCCTCAGTTCGGGGTCGATCCTTTCCAGACAGGCTCTCAGGACTTCCCGCCGCTCCTCGTTCACCAGCAGGTCCTCCACCATTTCCCTGTCCGCGGGGGCGTTGTCATACTCATCGAATGAGAACTGACTGATTTTCGTGCTTTTATCATGGAATCTGGCGGCAAGGTTGCGTCCCGTTCTGAAGAGATAGGCCTTGAACTTGCCCTCTCCTATTTTGGGACGTTTGGCCATGATCCTTGCGAAAGCCTCTATCATCAGGTCTTCCGAATCCTGCCAGTCATGTATATACCCGTACAGATACACCGTCAAACTGTCCCCGTGACGCATCATCAGCTGGTCGTATGCTTTTGTGTCCCCGCGCCGGAAATCATCGTACAGAACGCTGTCGGCGGATGTATCTGCAGCCATATTTCTCTTTCATCCTTTTGTATCGTGAACAACTGAATGTTTTATTACCGGTATTTACGTTACAATTTTTCAATCTATTATAACTTGAAAACACCGTATATCCAACCGCAGATTGCAAAACTCTGCCATTAAATCGCATAAATAAAAAAGGAGCCCCGGCACGGTCTCCTTCTTACCTTACGGCAGGTTTTATTTTCAGTGATCTGAGATATTCTTTTTGCTCGGGTGTGATCCGCCGGCTCTCTATTGCTTTCTGAATGGCCTTGTTATGGGTCCAAACGTCCAGTCTCCCCTTCTCGATGTACGGGATGATCTCGTCATACTGTTTTGCCAGCGCCGTGGCGAAATACCAGGCGGTCATCATGTTCACATAGTATTCTTCCGAGCGGATACCCGCCACCATGGCCGGATATTCCGGATCAAAATCCTCATCCAGAAAATGTGACATCAGCATGCCTGTACCGAATCGGATCGTGTAAGTATCCTTTGATCTGATCCATTTTCTGATATACGGGAGCAGTTCTTTTCTGTGCTTTTTAAAAACCTTCGGTGATAGTTGGTCGCACGTTGCCCAGTTGTCCACAAAAGGCAGGAACTTTTCTATCTGCGCAACGCATGATTCAAATGACTTTTCCTCAGACAGTATAAATGCGTGCAGCTGGTTTTCATCGAAATACTCATGGGGCAGGTCGTCAATAAACCCGGAAATATCCGTTTCCCCGGCAAGTCTCTTTGCCAGCGCCCTGAGTTCAGGCGTCCGTACGCCGATCATAGTCTCCGGATCGATATTTGGGATCAGTTTGACCTGAAAATCCCGGTATTCTGTGTCCTGCAAAGCGAACAGTTCTTTTTGGTATGTGCTTTTTCCCTTTTCATTCATTTTTCGGAATCTCCCCCTGTATTATATCATCTGCCTTGCAGGCTGTATATATCCGCCGAATGTGGTAAAATATCTATAGACATCAAAGCAAAACAAATTCCATGCTACAGGAGGTATATACCATGAAATTCAAATGCAAAGTGTGCGGTTACATCCACGAGGGAGATACCGCTCCTGAGGTTTGCCCCAAGTGCAAACAATCGGGCGTTTTCGAACCTTTTGAAGACGCGCCCGCAAACCCCTATGCCGGCACGCAGACCGAAAAGAACCTGCAGGCGGCTTTTGCGGGAGAATCTGAAGCCCGCAACAAGTATACCTACTTCTCATCTGTTGCGAAGAAAGAGGGATATGAGCAGATCGCTGCCCTGTTCCTGAAAACCGCTGACAACGAGAAAGAACATGCCAAACTCTGGTACAAAGAGCTTCACGGCGGAGTTGGAGCCACACCGGAAAACCTGAAGGACGCAGCTGACGGCGAAAACTACGAATGGACCGACATGTACGCCGGATTTGCCGAAACTGCCGACGCGGAAGGATTCCATGAACTTGCTGAAAAGTTCCGTGGTGTTGCCGCTATTGAAAAGCACCACGAAGAGCGCTACCGGGCACTTCTTAAGAACGTGGAAGCGAAGGAAGTCTTCGAGAAGAGTGAAGTCAAGGTATGGGAATGCAGGAACTGCGGCCACATCGTAACAGGTACAAAGGCTCCGGATGTATGTCCGGTATGCCTGCACCCGCAGAGTTACTTCGAGCTGAACGCAGAGAATTACTAGGCAAAACCGTAAACTATCTGAAACTAAAAGATCCTCCTATGACCGTCATAGGAGGATCCTTGTATATTTACCTCTCTATTTCTTCAGATACGCCGATGACACCGGAAAATCAAAATAAGTATCCGGGAACGGCTCGTTTTTCAATGTGAAATGCCACCACTCACAGTCGATGGGTTCAAATCCGTTCCGGACCATGGCGTTTTGGAGCATCATCCTGTTGGCATACTGTTCGTCTGTGACGCCTTTGTAATCCGGATGAGACTCCTCGCCGAAAAAGTCGAATGGGCTTCCCATGTCCACTTCTTTGCCGGTCGCCATATCAAGCAGCGTCAGATCCACGGTGCTCCCTCTGCTGTGGCTGGACTGACTGGCGATATATCCCTGTATGAACAGCTCCTGCTTTTCCAGATCGGGATAGAAAAACGGTTTCATCCTCAGATCCAGATCCTCTATGCCCCAAAGCACGAAATGTTTCACCGCGGTCACCGGCCGGTAGGCGTCAAATACCTTGAGCCGGTATCCTTTGACGTTCACTTCGTTGCTTACCGCTTTCAGGGCTCTGGCCGCCTCTTTCGTCAGGAGAGCGCAGGGCTCCTCATATCCGTCGATGCGGTCACCTATGAAATTGTATGTGGAATAGTAGCGGATCTCCTGCACTATGCCCGGCACCTGATCTGCCAGAAGCACAAAACCCGAAGGATCCATCGTTACTGCCTTTTCATAGTCCATCGTAAGCATTTGTCCTCCAATCATTGATCGACATAAATGACTGCTTATATTTTACTTTGTATGCGCCATGTTGTAAAGCGCAGCGATTTGACTAAATACAGCGAATACAGTATATTTAGCCTGTAATCATACATCCATTAATACATAAGGAAAGGTGGTATTAACGATGACTTATCCAAATGCATACTCAGGAGTTAAGAAGATCTTCCTGGCTCAGATACTTATACTGATCGCGGCAGTCCTGAGCGTTGTGGTAGCCGGCACAGGCATATCTGAAGTGCAGAACTCGACTTCTGCTCAGATCGGCACCGGAACCCTCGTGGCGGCAGGCGGCATAAGCATAGTGATCGCGGTCATCAGCATTGTCGCTTTCATAATCAACCTGGTCGGACTCAGTCAGGCAGGAAAAGATGAACGCAACTTCAAGACCGCATTCATACTTACGATCATAGGCCTTATCATTGCGATCGTCAGCGGTTTCGCAAGCGCCAGCGGATTTGCAGACATATTTGAACTGGCAGGCAAGATCATCAACATGCTTATCATCGTATTCGTTATCTATGGTGTAGTTGCTCTGGCAACGAAGCTCAACGATGAAAAACTCGTAAGGAAAGGTAAAAGCCTGCTGGTCATGATCACGGTACTGCTGCTCATCTCCGTTGTCATGGGAGTGATCGGCTCCATAGCCGGCGACCACACAGGAGACGGCGCCAAGATAGCTATCGCCGCAGTAGCGCTCGTAGCATCCATCGCAGCTATCGTTGCGTACATTATGTATCTGACGCTTCTTGCAAGAGCGAAGAAAACTTTGAAGCAGTAACATCTGAAACAGTAAACAAAAAGACAAGGCCGCGCACGCGACCTTGTTTTTTTATGTTCCGTTTCCGGCGTCAGCAGTTTCCGGTATAGACAAAATGCAGCTTTTCCCGCGCCACCTCCGCCAGCCGATATATCTTCCCCACGTCTGTGGCCGGTCTGTCGGTCATATGAAATCTCGGGAAGAATCTTGATATGTGAAGGGGGATATCTCTGCCGGCAGAACCTTCTTCATCCGCTGCGTTCCTTTGCCCGGCGCCGCAGTCAAGTCCCGCGATCCACTCCGTCATCTCACGCATCTCGTCTTCCGAATCGTTTTCACCGGGCACGATCAGGCACGTAAGCTCGATATGGCAGTGACGGACCGCTTTTTCGATGAGATCCATCACCATTTTCCTGCTGCCGGAAAGAACCTCTTCATAATATCTGTCAGTGAACCCTTTAAGGTCGATATTCATGGCGTCAATATATGGGAGAAGTTCATCAAGTATATGAAGCTCTGCCGTCCCGTTGGTGACGATCACGTTCTTCATGCCTTTCTCCTTCACCAGCCGGGCCGTATCTCTCACAAATTCATATCCCACCAGAGGCTCATTGTATGTGAAAGCGACACCGATATTGCCTCTTGATCTGAGCGAATCCGCCGCATCCGCAAGTTCTTCCGGGGTCATGAACGATGCGGTCTTTGCAAACCCCATGGCCTGCTCCGACCAGGATATCTCATGGTTCTGGCAGAAAGGGCATCTAAGATTACAGCCGTAACTGCCCACAGAAAATATATTGCTTCCGGAATAAAACCTGCTCAGCGGTTTTTTCTCTATAGGGTCAAGGGCCAGGGATGTGATCCTGCCGTAATTCCCGGCTGTGACCTTACCGTCAAGACACGTCCTTGCGCCGCAGAACCCCGTTCCGTTTTCACTTATCTCGCAGTGCCTGAAGCACACATCACATACAGCCACGTTTCTCACCTACTTATGTCTGATGACTTCGAACCGCTGGAGGCTGACCGGTTCATCCTCGCCGATACCGGCCTTCCTTTTGGCTATTGAAATCTGCTGATCCACCGTATCTACTCCGTCCAGATCCGGAAGCAACAGACCTCTCCTTCCGCCGCTGGTCACTATTACGCCGTATCTTTTCACGTCAAGCATGTCTTTGGACTCTATGGGCTCCGGCTCACTCAGCACGTCCACGTTTATCTCCAGGAATTTCAGTTCGTCCGGTCTTATGGGGTCGAACCTGGGATCTCTTGTAGATGCGCTGACAGCGTTTTCTATTATCTCCTCCGCCACGGAATCCTGCGTAGGCAGGATCGTACCGATGCACCCTCTGA
>JAFYIC010000163.1 GCA_017538845.1 Bacillota bacterium
GAAGGGCAAGAAGCTTTCACTGAAGGCGAAGGCCAAGACGTACAAGGGCTGCAAAGTCGTCAAGCACGTGGGGCTCAGATACCAGTCCAGCAATACGAAGATCGTTAAGGTGACTTCAAAGGGCACCCTCAAAGGCATCAAAAAGGGCAAAGCTAAGGTATGGGTATATGCCCAGAACGGAAAGTATAAAACAGTAGATGTGACGGTGAAATGATATGGTTTCATTCGAAAGTGATTACACGACCGGAGCGCATCCGGAGATCATAAAGAAACTGTCGGAGACCAATCTGGAACAGCTGTCCGGATACGGCTCGGACAAGTACTGCGAAAGCGCAAGGGAAAAGATATGCAAGGCCTGCGGACTGAAGGAGGCTGACGTTGAATTCCTCGCAGGGGGCACCCAGGCCAACGCGGTGGTCATCTCGACAATGCTTGCCGACCACGAAGGTGTTATCGCTGCAGAGACCGGCCATGTAAGTTCCCACGAAGCCGGCGCGATAGAGTTTACGGGCAATGAAGTCCTGGAACTGCCTCAGGAGAACGGGAAGATTAGCCCTGCGGACCTGGAGCGGTACATGGCGGAGTTTTACGCGGATCTGAATCATGAGCATATGACCTTCCCGGGGATGGTATATCTTTCATATCCCACAGAGTACGGCACCCTGTACACCAAAGCGGAACTGGAGGCCATATCCGGTATCTGCCGCAGTTACAAACTTCAACTGTTCATAGACGGAGCCCGGCTCGGATACGGCCTAATGAGCAAAGAAGCCGACCTGACTCTTCCCGAACTTGCTGCTTTGTGCGATGTTTTTTACATAGGCGGCACGAAAGTCGGGGCTCTGTGCGGCGAAGCGGTCGTTTTCACGAAGGGCAATAAACCGAAGCATTTCATAACGTCAGTAAAAAAGAGAGGAGCGCTCCTGGCAAAGGGAAGACTGCTTGGCGTTCAGTTCGATACGCTTTTTACAGACGATCTTTATTTCAGGATCAGCCGCCACGCCATAGAGATGGCAGAGAAGATGAAAGCAATATTCCTTTCGCACGGGCTGAAGATATATCTCGATTCACCGACCAATCAGCAGTTCATAGTATTTGAAAACAGCCGGCTTGAAGAGGTGAGCAAGAAGGTCGCCTTCAGTTTCTGGGAGAAGTACGATGACTCCCACACTGTAGTAAGAGCAGCAACCAGCTGGTCCACCACCGAAGAGGACCTCGCCGCCCTGGAAGCGGCCCTGGAATAGGTCATAAATCCCACCGCCCTGGAAACAGCTCTGGGATAGGTCGCGGATCCCGTCGGGCGGGGCCCCCTGAACAGACGTGAACCATGCCGCCTTGGAAACGGCGCCCCGCGACAATATTCAAGAATCATCGACATAAAGGAAGCCGCTCTTTAGCAGTGGCTTCTATTTTTTGCATAAGGATAGGGCAGGATGTCAGACATTATTTGCATAAACACTGTACAAGTCGCTTTTTTAATGTTACGATATCCGTACGCGTGCCCCGAAATGACTGGATTAATGGCATCAGAGCCTGACCGGCACGTGGAAGGGAGAAGGAAATGAAGATAACGAAAGACAATGTTTTTTACAGTTTCTGCGGTAACAACGAGCCTGCGCTGACCGTCGACGCGCCTGCAACAGTAGAATTTGAGACTATGGATTGTTTCGGAAACCAGCTTAGAGATCCCGATGACGTAATGGAAGCTCTTGACTGGGACCGCGTCAATCCTGCTACAGGTCCCGTCTATGTAAATGGAGCAGAACCGGGAGACACGCTGAAAGTCACGATAAACAAGATAACACTTAATGAGAAAGGCACCGTGTGCTGTCTCAATGATGAGGGAACTCTCGGGGGCAGAATAGAAGGTTCGCACATAAGAGTGACGCCTGTTTCCGACGGCATGGTGCACTATGAAGCGTCTAACGGAATGAAGACCGACATCCCGATCAGGCCTATGATCGGCGTTATCGGAGTCGCTCCGGCTGACGGGCAGGATATCAATACAGGAACTCCCGGGCATCACGGCGGCAACATGGACAATACCATGGTAGGTGAGGGCGCGACCCTTTATTTCCCGGTAGCCGTCCCCGGCGCGCTTTTCGGATTCGGAGATCTGCACGCTGTAATGGGCGATGGAGAGATCGGCGTTTCAGGGCTTGAGATCCCTGCGGACGTTGAAGTCACTATAGATGTGATCAAGGGCGGAGCGCCTGAGTATCCCGTTCTGGAAAATAAAGATGAAATATCTGTCATCGTATCAAAAGAGACAGTTGATGAAGCGGCTCAGAGAGCCACTGAACTCATGCAGGAACTTATCGCTGCAAGGACAGACCTTGACATGCCGGACATCGTCATGCTCATGAGTCTTGTGGGCAACCTGCAGTTCTGTCAGATCGTTGATCCCGAAAAGACAGTAAGATTTGTATTCCCGAAGAGGTATATTCCAGGTCTTACTTTCTAGAAGGATTTTCGCGATATAATATTTTATTTTTTAACGTCCTGAGGCAAAAACTGTGTGTGGGGGAATATGACCTCGGGGGGAAAGCAATTATCTAAAGGAGGGTTAATTCAAAATGAGCAACAACTCTGTTGAGCGGCTTGGTTACA
>JAFYIC010000164.1 GCA_017538845.1 Bacillota bacterium
GCTTCAATCCTGAACAGGCAGCGGCCATTGGCATCATCGGAGGAGCAGACGGACCTACTTCCATATTCCTGGCGTCAAAGCTGGGTCAGGTAGAACTTCTGGGACCTATCGCGGTGGCGGCATATTCATATATGTCCCTGGTACCTATAATCCAGCCGCCGATAATGAAGCTCTTCACAACAGAAAAAGAACGTAAGATCAAAATGGAACAGCTGAGGGAAGTATCAAAGAGAGAAAGGATACTCTTCCCGATAATCGTAACCATCGTCGTATGTACGATACTTCCGTCAACAGCACCTCTGGTAGGTATGCTGATGCTCGGAAACCTGTTCCGTGAGAGCGGCGTGGTAAGACAGCTGCAGGAGACAGCATCCAACGCCCTCATGTATATAGTAGTTATCCTGCTCGGTACTTCTGTAGGAGCAACTACCACTGCGGAAGCTTTCCTGAAGATGACCACTATCAAGATCGTTGTTCTCGGTCTTATAGCTTTCGCTTTCGGAACAGCTGCCGGCGTGCTTTTCGGCAAGCTCATGTGCAAGCTTTCCGGAGGAAAGATCAATCCTCTCATCGGCTCTGCGGGCGTATCGGCCGTACCGATGGCAGCGAGAGTATCGCAGAAGGTCGGCGCGGAAGCAGATCCTACAAACTTCCTGCTCATGCACGCCATGGGACCAAACGTGGCAGGCGTAATAGGCACAGCAGTCGCAGCAGGCGTATTTATGGCAATATTCGGTGTCTGACAGCTGAAAACGGGTATATATAAAGTACCCGGAGTCTGATTACCGGCAGCAAACATTTATGACAATAATCGGTGCATGATCATTAAGGAGGATCGTTCATCATGGCAAAGAAAATAAAGATAATGGAAACAGTAGTAAGAGACGGTCAGCAGTCGCTCATCGCCACAAGGATGCCCTTTGAGGATATGGAGCCGATCCTTTCCACAATGGACCAGGTGGGATACGATGCGATAGAATGCTGGGGCGGAGCTACTTTCGACTCGTGCATAAGGTTCCTGGATGAAGATCCGTGGGAGCGCCTGCGCAAGCTTCGTAAGGCTATGCCCAACACAAGACTGCAGATGCTTCTGAGAGGTCAGAACCTTCTGGGATACAGACACTACTCGGATGACGTAGTTGATTACTTTGTAAAGAAATCCGTTGATAACGGAATAGATAATATAAGGCTGTTCGACGCGCTGAATGACCTGAGGAACCTGGAGACAGCCCTGAAGGCTACAAAGGCTTACGGAGCTCACGCCCAGGTGGCCATGTCATACACTATCGGAGAGCCGTACACACTGGATTACTGGAAAGGTCTTGCCACACGCATAGAAGACATGGGAGCGGATTCCCTGTGCATCAAGGACATGGCGGGACTTATGGTGCCTGAACAGGCAAGATCTATAATCTCCATGCTGAAAGAGAATATAAGTATTCCGGTACATCTTCATTCCCACTGCACCAGCGGAGTTGCGCCTATCACGTACGTTACCGCTGTACAGGCAGGATGCGACGGACTGGATACAGCAATCTCACCGTTCTCGTCCGGAACGAGCCAGCCGGCAACAGAGGTAATGGTAGAGACTTTCGCGGGAACAGAATATGACACTGGACTGGATCAGCATATACTTGAAAAGATCGCGGATCACTTCCTGGGAGTAAGAGAAAGAGCCCTTGAAAGCGGCCTCATGTCCACCAAGGTACTTGCTACAGATATCAAGACTCTGATATATCAGGTGCCGGGCGGAATGCTTTCAAACCTGATCTCACAGCTTCAGGATCAGAACGCGGAAGATAAATACATGGACGTTCTCAGAGAGATACCGCAGGTAAGGAACGATCTTGGAATGCCGCCGCTCGTAACACCGTCATCACAGATAGTCGGCACACAGGCGGTACTCAACGTGCTCATGGGAGGAAGATACAACATCCTTTCCAAGGAAACGCAGGAACTGCTCAAAGGAAAGTACGGACAGACTCCGCTTCCGATGAATCCGGAAGTTCTGGCCAAGGTGGATCCCAACGAGATCATCACATGCAGACCGGCAGACCTGCTGGAGCCTGAACTTGATACTCTCAACGAAGAGATGAAAGAGTACAAGGAAAAGGACGAAGACGTTCTCACATATGCGCTCTTCGCTCAGGTAGCCATCGACTACTTCAAACGGCGCGACGCCAAGAAGAACAAAGTCGACCCTGATCTTCTGAACAACGAGAACAAAGCCTATCCGGCTTAGAGAAAGAACGCAGCTGACCAGATGCAAATCTGGTCAGTAGTATATAGGAGGAAAAAAGTGATTTTTGCAAAAGAAAACGGCAGGTCTATTCCGAAAGAGGACAAGGTGTTCGCTCTCAGCGGACGCGCTAAAAAAGCAATAGCGGAAAAAGGCAAAGACACGGTCATAAACGCAACTATCGGAGCGCTCCTCGATGATGAGGGAGAACTGGTGACAATGACGTCCGTGGATGAAGCCATAAAGACCCTTACACCGACAGATTATGCTGAATATGCTCCCATCGCGGGCATTCCGGCATTTCAGGAAGCAGTCAAGAAGGCCCTTTTCGGGAACTTCAAGCCGGCAGGATACGTGAACGTGTGCGCCACACCGGGCGGCACAGGCAGCATCACTAGTGTAATCGTAAATTACTCGAACATCGGGGATTCAGTCCTGACACACGACTGGTGCTGGGCCAATTACAAGAATATAGCAGGCCAGAACGGACGCGATCTCGCCACATTCAGTTTCTTCGATGATGAGGGAAATTTCAACGCGGCGGACCTTGAAGCAAAAGTGAATGAACTGGCAGCGAAACAGGATCAGATAGTTCTGATGCTCAACACTCCGGCCCACAATCCGACAGGATATTCAATGACCCTCGAGGACTGGGACAAAGTGATCGGGATCCTGAACAAAGCGTCATGCAAAACAGCGCTTTTCATAGACGTGGCATATATAGATTATGCGGGAGAGGATGACGAAGTCCGTGAGTTCATGCCGAAACTGGAAGAACTGGGTGATAACGTGCTGCCGATCTTCGGATACAGCGCGTCAAAGACCCTTGCGGCATACGGCATGCGCTGCGGAGCCATCGTATGTATGACAAAAGA
>JAFYIC010000165.1 GCA_017538845.1 Bacillota bacterium
ATATGTTCAGACATATGAGACTTAAGGAAAATCAGCTTTCTCAGGAAGATGCGGAAAGGATAATGAGGGAACAGCCTCATGGCGTTCTTGCGGTGGAAGGCGATGACGGATACTCCTATGCCGTTCCTCTCAGTTACGCGTTCAAAGACGGAAAGATATATTTCCACGGCGCTACAGAAGGACACAAGTACGACGCGGCAAAGAAAAACAGTAAAGTGTCGTTCTGTGTGATATCAAAGGATGACATCCTTCCGGCTGAATTCAACACTCTGTATGAAAGCGCTATAGCCTTCGGGAAACTCAGGATCCTGGAAAGCGATGAGGAGAGGATGGATGCTCTCATCGCGATCCTCGAAAAGTATTCGCCCGACCATATGGAAAGCGGCAGGAAATACATCAAGGGAAACTGGGACGAGGTCGCCTGTTTTGCAATAGATGTTGAGCATCTGACCGGAAAGTTCGGAACACCTGAATAATACGGCGCACGTGACCGGATCTGCAGCCGCTGACGCCATAGCGGAAGGGATCCCGCGCATGACTGCGCCTTTGGATAAAGGAGAAAAATGCCGGTACCGGAACCAGTAGCTTTTACATTGTTCGGCCTGGATGTCAGATGGTATGGGATACTCATAGCCATCGGCATCATCGTCGCGACGATAATAATATATACGAGAGCGCCGCTCCACGACCTTCCGAGGGAAAAGGTGCTCAGTTTTGGTGTGATATGCATACCGGCAGGGATCATAGGAGCCCGTCTTTATTACGTGCTTTTCAGATGGGACTACTACAAAGACGACCTTCTTTCAATCTTCAATCTGAGAAACGGAGGTCTGGCCATACACGGCGGATTGATCCTGAGCCTGTTCATGGTATTCGTACTGTGCAAAGTCTGGAAATACAAGCCGCTGAACATACTGGATCTGGCCATGCCGGGAATAGTGCTGGCTCAGGCCATCGGAAGATGGGGAAATTACTTTAATTCAGAGGCCCACGGCGGACCGACGGATCTTCCATGGGCAGTGACGGTCAACGGACAGACGTACCATCCCACTTTTTTGTATGAATCCATATGGTGCGTTATACTGTTCTTTGTACTGATATGGGTAGACAACCGCAGGAAGTTTTACGGACAGACATTCCTGCTTTATGGCATACTTTACTCGATCGAAAGGTTTTTCGTGGAAGCGCTGCGTACGGACAGCCTTATGATCGGACCGCTGAAACAGGCACAGGTGCTTAGCCTTGTGGTGATAATACTGTTCACGGTGTTTTACATCATATTGAGAAAACGCAGCAAAGAAAAAGGAATAAAGCCTAAAGCGAAAAAGGCTTGAACGGTAAATGAGTGCATTTTGCGCAGAAAAAGGAGAAAAGAAGTGGAGATTAACAAAGAAAAAGACGGAAGTGTAATGAAACTCACAGTATCCGGAAGACTGGATACGACTACAGCTCCGGATCTGGAAAAGGAAGTCAGGGACTCCATCGAAGGAGTGGAAGAACTGACATTTGACTTTGAAGGACTTGAATACATTTCTTCCGCAGGGCTCAGAGTGCTTCTGGCAACACAGAAGATCATGAACAAACAAGGGACCATGAAAGTGGTATCGGTCAGCGAACCGGTAATGGAAGTGTTTGGGATCACCGGATTTTCCGAGATTCTTACGATAGAGTAAGAAGTTTCCGGTAAAGGAGGCTTGTGATGCCTATCAAATCTGTCAGAGAGATGGGTGCCATTTCAAGACGGCACCATTCCCTTGGCGCGAAGGTGTTCCGCAGGATACTGGTCTTTTCGCTGATAGTGTGTATGATTGCTGTTGCAATTGGTTTTTTCCTGTACTACAAGACCGTGCAGCAGGAATTCATATCCCGTTCGTACAACATATCCAGGACCGCAGCCAGGGAAGTAAGAGAAAGTGAAGTAGACAAGTACGTCGAAAAGACTCTGAATATATATGAAGTAGCGCCGCATGACCTTGTGGAGAATCAGGACGACGAGGATTACAGACGGCTCTTTTCTGATGTTCCGGATGAAGAATTCAACAAGATACGGAAAAAACTCGATGGTCTGTGCAAAGTGAACGATGCGCAGTCTGTATATTTTGCTGCGCTGGACATGGAAAAAGGGAAACTCATATACATTCTCGATTCCGACCAGACCGGTAAATACTGCCAGCCGGGAAAATGGGAAGAACTTTCGGAGAAAGACGCAGACACGTACAGGGGAATGAGCAGACCGGGGTTTATGGAGCGGTACATGAACGGAGGCAACGCCTATCATGCGGTCATAACCAAAACCGAGGAATACGGACGTCTCTGCAGCGCATGCACAATAGTAGGTGAATACGATGATTATGATATCGGTATTTTTGCCGACACCAACATGGACCGTGTTGTGAAAACGAGCAGGACTTTCTTAATCCAGTATCTGGCCGTGGTACTTGCTATGGTGCTTCTGGTCACGCTTCTGCTGGTACGCAAAATGAAGAAAAAGATCGTTGAGCCGATCAACGAGATGACCAAAGCGGGCGAAGAATACAGCAGGAGCCGTAAGGACGGCAGCGGTGAAGAAGAGCGGTTCTTCGGCAAACTGGATATATCCACCGGAGATGAACTGGAGAATCTGAGCCTTGTCATGAAGGACATGGAGGAGGACATCTCCGTATACGAGAAAAACATGGCTGACATCATAGGCGAGAAG
The DNA here is from genome assembly GCA_017538845.1 of Bacillota bacterium. Taxonomy (GTDB): domain Bacteria; phylum Bacillota; class Clostridia; order Peptostreptococcales; family Anaerovoracaceae; genus RGIG7111. The sequence continues at coordinate 2,699 of JAFYIC010000165.1, forward strand.
GAAAGAATGAAGACCGAGATGGATATGGCCACTAAG
>JAFYIC010000166.1 GCA_017538845.1 Bacillota bacterium
CGATAATAATATCGATAAGGTCTATGTTGCTGATATACCTGAAGAAGTCGTAAAAGACAGTTTTACATTACTGGTATTCGTATCTCCCTCTGCCTGGAGATTTTCGGACATAAGCTGGTTTGGCTACGACGGCGAACTGTCAGCCGGAGCGAACTACTATTCATACACGAATTCCGGCGAGAAGAAATATGCCTATGCAGCCATGACGATCACGAAAAAAGTAGTGGATGCAACCTGTGTTAAGGGCGGCGAGAAGATCTATACGGCAACAGTTGACGCATCTACAGCATACGACGGCAAAGCAAGGGAATGCACCAAAAAGGTTACTATCCCTGCCTTAGGCCATAAGTGGGGCAATTGGACGGTAACAAAGAACGCGACTGCCACGGAAGAAGGCATTGAGAAGCATACATGCACGGCATGCGGTGAGACGGAAACCCGCCCCATTCCGAAGTTGAATGTATCTTTGACTCTCAGTAATGACAGCCTCAATGTGATCTGCGGCAGGACCAAGACATTGACTGCCAGATTAAGCGGCGCTGAATCTGCCATCACATGGAAGTCGTCTGACACTAAGACAGCCACAGTTGACGGCAACGGCAAGATCACCGCCAAGAAGGCCGGCGCCGTAACGATCAGTGCAACAGCTGCCGGTAAGACGGTCAAGTGCAAGGTAACTGTCCTTTATAAGGACGTAACAGATCCCGACGATTTCTGGTTCACACCCGTCAATTACCTCACAGCCAAGGGCGTGGTCAAGGGTTATGCGGACCAGACGGAATTCCGTCCCGAAAACAAGTGTACACGCGGTCAGATGATCACCTTCCTCTGGAGGCTTCAGGGAGAACCCGCCCCCAAGTCGGATACTTGCAAGTTTTCGGACGTTTCCAGCTCAGACTACTTCTATAAAGCCTGTGTTTGGGGCAGTGAACAGGGTATAGTCGAAGGCTATAGCAACGGCACATTCGGTCCGGATATCACCTGTGCCAGAAAGCACGCGGTAACCTTCCTCTGGCGTCTTGCCGGCAAGCCCTCACCCTCGAGCTCGACCAGCAAGTTCACGGATGTCAAGGAATCCGATTACTTCTACAAGGCTACCCTCTGGGCATCCGAAAAGAAGATCCTTGCAGGTTACGAGGACAACACCTTCCGTCCCGACGGCGACTGCCTGAGACGTCAGATGGTGACCTTCCTCTATAAGTACGATAAATACGTCAACAGTTGATGATCGATAGCTGAAGAACACATTGCCCCATCGCTCATGCGGGGGCAATGTGTCCTGACGCAGCCAACTACCATCAGATCGTTAGCGGGAGCCGGCTTCTCTCCGGTCCGTTGATGATACATCATTTATTACTCTCCTTTGTCAGAGGCCGCTTCCCCCAAATTAGCGGCCTCTCACATTTTTGGTGGCAGTTACAGGGGTTCTCCGGCTGCACTGGGGTCAAATTCTTGTATTTATTATAATATGATGATAAAATCATCAAGTTAAACATATGTGCATATGTTCCTTTTGTGATGTCTATTTTTCACGAAATGAGGCGCATATAGACTATGAATATGAGGAAATGGCGGAATGGAAAGAGATCTGTGGATGGCCGGTCAGATGAATGAGAGCCGTAAGCTCCCAGTCGAACCGGATACTGTTCTTTTCATTGAAGATTTCTCGACAGGAGCTGCCGGAGTAGTCTCCAATCTGTTCATGGAGGCGCTGAAGGATCCGGCATACAGCCATTGCCGTCTTGTCTGGACGGCCCGTGATTATGATTCAACGCTGGATCAGTTTGGTGAACTCATAGAGGATGACAGAGTCTGGATCGTTATGCGCGGAATGGCAGATTTCATCAAAGCTTTAGCTGTGGCGGGCAGGATCTATTGTGCCAATACTCTCCCCAACTATTACATAAAAAGAGAGGGACAGACGATATATACGTCTTTTCAGTTGTATATCTTTACTTCTGACTGTTATACGAAGAACCAGATCAAGAATGCAGTAAAAACCCTCAATGATACAGATTATTTCCTTTGTGCCGACGATGGTTATGACGATGCTGTTCTTGTGAAAGATCTCGGCATTTCCCGGGACCGTATCAGTTATTATCCGCTGCCTGCGGAAACAGCTGACAGGAACAAGATCATTATTTCCATCAACAGGGAACCGCACCTTACAAGAAACTGCTCATCATTTGCAGGCTTTGTGAAAAGGATAGAAGCTCTTGCCGGATTTTACGGTAAGACAGTCTGTTCTTTTACAGGCCTTTCTTTCTGGAAAAAGTACAGGGAACAGAAGGATTATTTCGGTATCGAAAATGTTTTCTGTGACGAGCAGAACCTGACTCGTTTTTACGGTGATGCATGTCTTCTCATTACTGACAGCTATTTACGAGCGTTACAGGCACAGAGGTGTCATATTCCGGTTATCCTCTGCGCTGACAAAGAGATGCCCGAAATGCTGGATGGCTTTTTCGAGGATCTGACGGTAGCGACACAGTACTCGACGATCTACAGGGAGATGGAAAGACTGTTTGGAGGTCTCGGAGTAGAAGGAGAGCTCCTTTACAGTGAAGAAGATGCGGATGAGAAAGCCGGAAAGGATGATCCGATATTCGGAAAGCCGGAGAGACACGACGTGGAAAGTGATTATGCAGATGAAAGCGGTGAAGATAACGATGACGAAGAAACCGCTGTTTCAGCCGAAAGGATCTGTAGCAGAAAAGACAGGTCTTCCGCAGATTTCTTCTGCAGAAGGGAAGTTGCTCCCGCCGAAAACAGGGAAAGTTATCTTTATCTTTTCAAATGGGAGAAGAGCGCTTCCTATGCAGAAACTGTTGAGAGGTGGTTGGAGAAGACCGATGACGGAAAGAAGGACATCACATTGATGTTTTTAAGTTCCGGGAGCAGTGCCCTTTACGACGATATCCAAAGATTTCATTTACCGCACCGCATTACATGCAGAGTCGGATACTATCAGAGCTCACAGGAAGAGAGAAAGATGATCAAGGAAAAGAGCGGAGACCTCGATGATTATCTTGAGAATAGTTCCCATGCATTTATTGCGGACGAGTGGAAGCGTCTTTTGGGCAATGTTCATTTTGATCACATCATTGCCGACAAGACATCTATCTTCTTCTGGAAGACCATGTATAAATATCCTCCGACGGATGATTTTGTCATCCTGGAAAGTGAAGATAAAAAGAATCTGCTGAATGAAAAATAATAAAGAGGTGGAACAATGAGCAATCTGATCGAAGATAAATTGAATTTTACGGTAGGTCCGGTAATGTCCTCGGATGAGGTGAAGGAGATCGGAAACTGTAACACGCCATATTTCCGTACTCCCGAGTTTTCCGCAGTTATGCTGGAGAACGAGAGGATGATCAAGGAGATGGCCGGGGCAGATGATACTGCTAAAGTGGTCTTTATAACGGGATCGGGGACCGCATCGATGGAAGCCGTCATAATGAATACATTGACTTCTCAGGATAAAGCGCTTGTTGTTAAGGGCGGAAGCTTTGGTGCACGTTTCTCGCAGCTCTGTGAGATCCATGAGATCCCTCACACGGATATTGTGCTGGAGAGCGGAAAAGCTCTTCATAAAGAAGATCTTGTCCCGTACGAAGGAAAGGATTATACGGCATTTATCGTTAATCTCGGAGAGACTTCCACAGGTGTTCTTTATGATCTGGCCCTTATCTCTGATTTCTGCAGAAGAAACGGTCTGTTCCTTATAGTAGACGCCATAAGTGCTTTCCTGGCTGATCCGA
>JAFYIC010000167.1 GCA_017538845.1 Bacillota bacterium
AACTTGACGCGGCTTCCAACAACGGTGTTGAGCACATCCGTGAGCTGAGGGAAAGCGTACAGTATCCGCCGACCGTGGGAAGAAAGAAAGTATACATCATAGACGAAGTCCACATGCTCTCGAAGGGAGCCTTCAACGCTTTGCTGAAGACTCTGGAGGAGCCGCCGGAAAACGTCATGTTCATACTTGCGACCACAGAACCGGAAAAACTTCCCTCCACCATACTTTCAAGATGTCTTAAACTTGATTTCAGACGTGTTCCCGAGTCTGTGCTGATCAGCAGCATGGAGAATATATGCAGGGACAAGGGCGTGGAGACAGATCCTGGAGTACTGAACATGATCGCCGCCAACGCGGACGGATCGGTCAGAGACGGACTGAGTCTGCTGGATCAGTGCCTTTCGGCAGGACAGAAACATATAACAAGGGATGACGTACTGGACTTTCTCGGTACATCAGGTGAAGAAGTGTTTATCGAACTGACGGATCACGTGCAGTTCCACAGAACGTCCGATGCGCTTCTTCTCATAGACAGGGCTCTTGCAGACGGAAAAGACGCCAAACAGTTCCTTAAGGACTGGCTGGCTCACTACAGGAATCTGCTCATAGCAAAATACGTAAGACGCCCCGAGGACATGCTTGGAATGTCCTGGGAAAACATAGAGCGGGTGAAAGCCCAGAGCGACTCCATGGACCTTTCGGTAATAACGGGATCCATAAGGCAGCTCTCAGAATCACATTCAGAGGCCAAATGGTCCACACAGCCAAGAGTCATACTGGAACTGTGCGCTGTGAGACTTTCTTCGGGCGGGCAGAATGCAGCCATGCCGGAACAGCAGCAGGTACAGCAGCCTGCGCCTCAGCGTGCACCGCAGACTCCGCAGCAGTCCGGACAGCAGACACCGCAGCAGGGTCAGACCAGGCCACAGCAGCCTCAGCAGAAGCCACCACAGACACAGCAGCCACAGCAACCTCCTCAGCAGTCACAGCAGCCGCAGCAACCGGCACCGCAGCCGCCACAACAGGTACAGCAGAGCGCACCGCAGCCGGCCCCGGTAGACACGGACAGGCTCTGGCATGCGATATTTGAGGACGGGGAAGCGGCACAGGGAAGTTTCAATCTTCTCAGATCCGGCGCAAAACTTGCCGGAGTAAGTGACGAGAGTTTCGTCGTTGAAGCATCGAGCGTTCCGGTAAAGGATTATGTGGAAAAGAACCGGGCTGTGCTGGAAGAACTCATGGCGCGTCACACGGGAAAGAAAAGGATCATGCGCTGCGTCACAGCCGCTTCGGACGGAAGTGAGGAAGGTGGCGAACCGGCCATGACCGCAGAGGAAAAGGCGGCAAAACTGGGCGATCTCATGGGGATCAAAGTCAGAGTAGACGAGTAAAATCAAAAGATATCAGATAAACAGATAACCGGAGGAAAAAATGGGTAAAGGAATGAAAGCCGGCAAGAAAAAGAAGCCAAAGCAGGGCGGCGGCAAGGGCAATATGCAGAAGCAGCTGGCGCAGATGCAGGCTGTCCAGGCTAAGATGGATGAAGTGCAGCAGGAGATAGAGCAGATGGAGACCACTGCCACGTCAGGCGGCGGCGCGGTATCTGTCACTGTTACGGGAGCAAAGCAGATCAAAGACATAACGATCCAGCAGGACGTAGTCGATCCTGATGATGTTGAAATGCTCCAGGATCTGATAATCACAGCTGTCAACGAAGCAATGAGACAGATGGAAGAGATATCAGAAAATGAAATGAACAAGGTTACAGGGGGACTTGGTATACCGGGACTTTAAAAATGAATCAGTATGCGAAACCACTGAACAAATTGATAAGCGAACTGTCCAAGCTTCCGGGCATAGGCGGAAAGACTGCTCAGAGGCTTGCTTTTCATATCCTGTCGATGGACAGAAAAGGGGCTGACGCCCTTGCGGATTCCATCCGCGACGCCAGAGACAAGATGAAATACTGTTCTGTCTGCGGCAACCTCACAGACGAGGATCCCTGCGGCATGTGCCGGGATCCGAAGAGGAGAGACGACGTGATCTGCGTAGTCGAATCCCCCAGGGATGTGGCTGCGATGGAACGCATAAAGGAATTCAAAGGCAGATATCATGTACTTCACGGCGCGATCTCGCCTATGGAAGGGATCGGACCGGATGATATAAATCTCAAAAGCCTTATTATCAGACTCCAGAACGAGGATATCAAAGAAGTCATCATCGCAACGAATCCGACGATAGAGGGTGAGGCTACCGCTATGTACATAGCCAAGCTGATCAAACCATCGGGGATCAAAGTCACGCGCATCGCCCACGGCGTGCCCGTAGGCGGGGATCTGGATTTTGCCGATGAGATAACACTGCTCAAAGCTATGGAAGGCCGCAGGGAACTCTGATAGAACCCGGAAGGCCGTTAATCGGAGTCTTTTTACATGTCAGATAAAAGAATCACAGAAGAGACCGCAGCCCACGGGCTGAAAATAAAGGACGTGAAACTGCCTGTCGCGGTTTTCATGGTATTTTCACTGTGCGCAGGCGGAGCATACGGAGTAGAGGAGATAATACCCGAATCAGGACCGGGGCTCACTCTGCTTCTTCTTATAGTGGTTCCCATAATCTGGAGCATCCCTCTGGGGCTGGTCTCATCGGAGCTCGGTTCGGCCAGACCTGAAGAAGGAGGCTACTACAAATGGGTCCAGGAGGCCTTCGGCGAGTACTGGGGATTCCAGGCCGGATGGTGGAGGACCATTTCCATCTATATAGACAACACTCTTTACGTGATCCTGGCCGGAGGATATCTGGCCAACGGATTCGGTCTTTCAGGCACCTGGGAGACCATATTCAAATTCGCCATAATCATAATATTCACATACATCAATATCCGGGGAGCCAAAGACGTGGGCATGGTGACGTCCATCATGTCGGCTCTTGTCATCATCGCTTTTGCGCTGGTGGCTCTGTGCGGGTTCCTCAACTGGCAGTCGGATCCGTTCCTGCCATTTACGGCTGCGGGCGACGTGCCGGCAAGCGAGATCCCTGTGCAGGATATGGTCTATTATCTGGGGAACGGTCTTGCCCTCACCATGTGGATGTATTCAGGATATGAGTCCATGTCCACCATGGCGGGAGAGATCAAGAACCCGCAGCTCATACCGAAAGCCACGATGATAGCTATTCCCGTGATCATTGCCATCTACATCCTTCCGACCATGTCGGGCCTGGCTTCTGTTGGAAGATGGGAAGAGTGGGGCACGGACATAGGCACCATCGGATACCACACTCCGGCCATGGAATTCTGGGGAGTGGGTTTCGGTCTGTTCTTCGTTGTGGTGGCCATCATAGCCCAGTGCGCCATATATAACACGTACATGGCATCGGGGACCAGAGGGTTCTTCGCTCTGGCTGACGATTATCTGGCGCCTCCTTTCCTGGTAAAGTGCGATAGGAAATACGGAGTGCCGTACAACGCTGTGATCTCAATGGCCATAGTCAACATGCTGCTCTGTATGTTCTCATTCAAGGTAGTCGTGGTAGTGGACGTATTCCTTCTGATCTCGGCTTATATAATGATATTCTTCGCGGCCGTCAAACTGAGGAAGAAGATACCGAAGGAAGAGTACAAATTCAGGATACCGGGCGGACAGGGGTTATTTGTCGCAATGTGCGTCATACCGGTGATCGTAACTTTCGCGGCATTCTTCATAAACGGTACAGACTACTTCATAGGAGGTATGGTGGGCATAATTTCCGGACCTGTGATGTACATAATCTGGTGAGGAAATACGGCGGGCTCAGCAGGAAGGATCCGGCGCTTTATCCGGTGGATGAAAAAACCGGTCTTGCAAAAGGCGACGTGAAGAGGATGTCCTTCAACGCGCTGATCATCGCGATCATGGGATTCATCGCGGTACCATGGCTCAGATGGTTCGAAGGCGACTGGGGCGCCGAATACTACGCGGAGACTTATGACAGCGGTATCACAAACGTGCTTTTCGGTAACTTCGACGGAATGATAAACGCCATACTTGTGGCGACCGTGCTCTTCGCCGTTGCGGCAGCCGTTTTATACGTGATCCACAGGAAAAGAGAAAGCAGGGCGTAAAACCGCGGAAAAGCAGAAAGACAACGCTCTGACAGCCAAAGGAAAAAGCACCGTGAACACTTTCCCGGAAGGGGAAGTGTTTTTTTACCCCCCTAAGGGGATAAAAGACTTGAAAAATCAACCTCGAATTGTTAGAATAAAGTCGTAGTTTTATAGCGTATATTTAATATGTAGGAGGATTAAATGGGCACTATATTTTTTCTGATCTTGTTTCCGACAGTAGTTGCCATCTTACTTTTAGTTCTCAAGGCTGACGCTGCAAGGGACATAGTGGTAAAGATTGCTTGCGCCGCAATAGCTGCAGGCTCGATTTACCTCGCAGTCCAGTACTTCACGAAAGGTACGCAGTATTTCGATTTCGAAAGCCACGCAGTCAATATGACGATGATGGTTATCGAAATAATACTGGCTGTTATCATCGTTGTACTTGCAATCAGGTACAAGAAGATACTTGCCGCGATACTGGCCATCGCCCAGACACCGCTGGTGTGCTGGTTCGAGCTGACTAAAGGTCATGACATCGAAGTCGCAAACAACCTTTACTTTGACAGACTGTCAATGATCATGGTGCTGATTATCGGCATCGTGGGAAGTCTTATCTGCCTGTATGCAATCGGCTACATGAAAGACTTCCAGCACCATCACGCAGGTGCACCGGACAGAAGACCTTGGTTCTTCTTCCTGTTGTTCCTTTTCCTGGCAGCAATGACAGGACTCGTAACATCGAACAACCTGATCTGGATGTACTTCTTCTGGGAGATCACATCACTCTGTTCCTTCCTGCTCATCGGTTACAATGGGCTTTTCCACAAAGAAGAGAACGAAGACAAAGTTGCTACTAACAACGCATTCAGAGCGCTGATCATGAACCTTGGCGGCGGTCTGGGATTCGCAGTTGCGATCGTTTATCTGGGCACATACGGAGGCACCATCGAACTGAACAAGCTGCTCGCAATGGGCAATGCTTCACAGGTGGCAGTCATCGTTGCTGCATTCCTCGCATTCGCAGGAATCACCAAGGCAGCTCAGATGCCGTTCAACAGCTGGCTCCTCGGAGCTATGGTAGCGCCAACCCCGACATCGGCATTGCTCCATTCATCAACAATGGTTAAGGCCGGCGTATTCCTCATCATCAAACTTGCTCCGGTCCTCAACGGAAACTATGCAGGTTTCATGACGATGATGGTCGGAGGTATCACATTCCTGCTTGCATCCTTCTCAGCGATCTCGCAGAGCAACGGCAAACGCGTACTTGCGTACTCGACCATTGCTAACCTGGGACTGATCGTTGTCTGCGGAGGCATCGGAACAGCCGGAGCTGTATGGGCCGGAACAATGCTCATCATATTCCACGCTGTTACCAAGTCACTCCTGTTCCTCTGCGTAGGTACAGCGGAGCACAACGTAGGCAGCAGGGATATCGAAGATCTGGACGGACTCTTCGGCAAGATGCCGAGACTGGCAATGTTCATGATGATAGGTATCGCAGGAATGTTCCTTGCTCCATTCGGAATGTTGATTTCCAAGTGGGCAGCAATGGTAGCATTCGTAAATGCGCCGAGTATGTTTGGATTTGAAAATATACTTCTCATCGGCATCATCTGCTTCGGAAGTGCGGCGACCGCTTTCTACTGGGTAAAATGGCTCGGCAAGATGGCGGCTGTAGTTGCCGGCACCAAGAACATACAGCAGAATGTACACGGAAGCGAGTGGTTCGCACAGGGTACGCTGGTAGCGCTTACCATAATCGTATGCCTGCTGTTCCCATTCATTTCAAGCAAGATCATAGTTCCGTACCTGAACGAAACGTTCGGCGGTATCGCAGACCTTGCTATCTCATCGACTAACATGATCATCATGTGTATCATGGTAGCTGTAATACTTCTCCTGATCGTATTCTTCTTCGGAAGGACCAACAAGAAGATCGTCAACATCTATCTTTCAGGCGTAAACGAGGGAGACAACCTGCAGTTCGAAGATGCTTTCAAGGCTCCAAAGCCGCTGGCACTGAGAAACTGGTACATGGACAGCTACTTCGGTGAGAAGAAGATGAACGTGATAGGTGATATCCTTTCATCCGTGGCCATAATATATGTACTTGGAATGATCATAGGATTTGTGATCGGCGGAATAGGAGGTGGCATGTAATGAACGGATACGTAACAATGATCATATTCGTGGTTGCTTACCTCGTACTGGCACCATTTGTTGGCGGACTTCTGGCAGGTATCGACAGAAAGATCACAGCCAGGATGCAGGGCAGAGTTGGCCCTCCGATCCTTCAGCCGTTCTATGATGTAGGCAAGCTGTTCGAAAAAGAACCGATAACGGTAAACAAGGTACAGGATTTCTATGTACTTTGCTTCTTCATATTCATACTGGCAACAGGAGCATTCTTCTTCGCAGGACTGAATCTGCTGCTGGTAATATTCACACTTACGATCGCGAGCGTATTCCTTATCGTCGGCGCGTTCTCATCCAACTCACCTTACGCACAGGTAGGTGCTGAGAGAGAACTGCTCCAGATGATGGCGTATGAGCCTATGGTACTGCTCACAGCAATAGGCTTCTACATCTTCAGCGGAAGCTTCGATGTAAGCGCGATAGTGAATCTCTCCGGAATGCCGTTCTTCTATCTGATAGGCATATTCGTAGGATTCGTATTCATACTGACTATCAAGTTCAGAAAGTCACCTTTCGACCTGTCCATGTCACACCATGCACATCAGGAACTGGTCAAAGGTCTGGTTACCGAGTATTCGGGCAAGACTCTCGGACTTATAGAGATAGCTCACTGGTATGAGAACATATTCCTGCTTGGATTCGTGTTCCTGTTCTTCTGCAACGGAACATGGTGGGGATATCTGATCGGTGTAGTTGTTTGTCTGGCAGCATACTTCCTCGAAGTTCTGATCGACAACAGCTTTGCAAGAATGAAGTGGCAGGTAGCCATCAACTCCGCATGGATCGTAGCTCTGTGCCTTGGCATCGGTAACCTGTTCATTCTGAAATTCTTATTGATGGTATAGGAGGTGTGGAGATGGCATATGTAACCAAATCACCATGGGTCATCCACTACGACGGTTCCAGTTGTAACGGATGTGACATAGAAGTACTCGCATGCCTTACACCGATGTACGACGTAGAGCGTTTCGGTATCATCAATACCGGTAACCCAAAGCATGCGGATGTATTTCTCGTAACAGGTTCTGTAAATGAGCAGAACAAAGAAGTCGTTAAGCAGATATACGAGCAGATGCCTGAACCGAAGGCAGTCGTAGCGATAGGTATATGTGCCTGCAACGGCGGAATATTCAAAGAATGCTATAACGTCCAGGGCGGCGTCGACACGGTAATTCCTGTTGACTGCTACGTACCGGGATGTGCGGCAAGACCGGAAGCTATAATCGACGGCGTTGTAGCGGGACTGGGAGTGCTGGCTGCCAAGCGTGAAGCTATGGCAAAAGGCGGAAGCATTCCTGCACCTGAGGCGCCGGCTGAAGAGGGAAAGGAGGAAGCGTAAATGAGTGATAAGAAATATACGATCCAGGACTTCCAGGATGTCACGGCTGACGGCCTTCTCCCGAGAGTGAGAGAACTCAAAGCTGACGGATACAGACTGGCTCAGATGTGCGCCAGCAAGGAGGAAGAAGGATTCCAGATACTGTATACCTTTGACAAGGATCATGTATTACTGAATCTGAGACTTATAATCCCGGAGGAAGAAGAGGTTCAGAGCATCACTGCTGAGTACTGGCCTGCATTCATTTATGAGAATGAGATGCACGATCTGTTCGGTATCAAGATCATGAACAATGCGCTTGATTACGGCGGTCACTTCTTCAAGGTTTCCGAACCGACTCCATGGAATCCAAAGAATTAAGAAAGGAAGGTAGAATCAATGGCTAAAAGAACGATCATTCCTTTCGGACCACAGCACCCGGTACTTCCTGAACCGGTGCATCTCGACCTGGTCATCGAAGATGAAACAGTCGTAGAGGCGATCCCTTCTATTGGATTTATTCATAGAGGTTTGGAAAAGCTGGTGGAAAAAAAGGAATATACCGAAATGGTATATGTAATAGAGAGAATATGCGGAATCTGCAGTTTCGGCCACGGCTGGGGATACGTACACTGTGTTGAAGGCGCCATGGGTGTAGAGGTGCCTGAGAGAGCAGAGTACCTCAGAACCATCCTTCACGAACTGGGCAGGATCCACAGCCACCTTCTGTGGCTCGGACTTCTGGCTGACGGTTTCGGTTTCGAATCACTGTTCCAGCACTGCTGGAGAATCAGGGAGACCGTGCTTGACCTGTTCGAAGAAACTACAGGCGGACGTGTAGTCTTCTCGATCTGCAAAGTCGGTGGAATGAACAAGGACATCGACAATGATACTCTCAAGAAGATAGTTACTACTCTGAGAGGAATCGAAAAAGAGATCAAGCAGTACACAGACGTATTCCTTGAGGACACCTCAGTAAAGAACAGACTTTGCGGAGTCGGCGTACTGAGCAAACAGGATGCCATCGATCTGTGTGCAGTTGGTCCTGTAGCAAGAGCATCCGGAGTTGAGCAGGATATCCGTCTTGCAGGAACCGGAATGTATCAGGAACTGGGATTTGAGCCTATCATCGAAGAGGCAGGCGACTGCTATGCAAGATGTAAGGTTCGTATCCGTGAGGTCTTCCAGTCCATCGATCTTATCGATAAGGCTGTTGCGAAGATCCCCGACGGAGAAATCGACGCGAAAGTTAAAGGAAACGTTGAAGGTGAATTCATAACAAGAATGGAACAGCCGAGAGGCGAAGCCGTTTACTATTGTAAGGGTCAGGGAACCAAGTTCTTAGAGAGAATGAGAGTCAGGACCCCGACAAACATGAATATACCTGCAATGGTGAAGATGCTCCAGGGATGCGATCTGGCAGACGTACCGATGGTAGTACTGACGATCGACCCATGCATCAGTTGTACAGAAAGGTAGGTGAGAGTAGTGGCAACATTCAAAATAGGCAGATTGGTTATGAAAAGTCTGTTCAAGAAGCCTGCAACTCTTATGTACCCGGTAATTGCCAGAGAATGGCAGGAACGTACAAGAGGAGCTGTAGTCATCAATCCTGAAGACTGTATAGGATGCGGAATGTGTCAGAGAAAGTGCCCGACCAACGCTATTACAGTCGACAGAAACGCAGGCACCTGGGAGATCCAGAGAATGCAGTGCATCCAGTGCGCTCATTGTACAGAGGACTGCCCGAAGAAATGCCTCTCAATGGATCCGAAATACACAGCGCCGGCAACAGAGAAAGTTATCGATACTTTCGAGATCCCAACAAAGAAAGCTGCAGAGCCTAAGGCTGACGCAGCAGGCGGCGATGCGGCAGGCGGCAAAGTAAAGTGCAACACAGACGAATGTGTATACTGCGGACTTTGCGCAAAGAACTGTCCTGTTGAAGCTATCACAGTAAACCGTGATGAGAAGAAATGGGAAGTAAGCGACGAGTGTATCGGCTGCGGCGCATGTGTAGAAAAGTGCCCCAAGAAATGTCTTGAGCTCTAAAGCGGCGTAACTTAAACAGACAAAAAGACTGCTCTCGAAAGAGGGCAGTCTTTTCATTGTTAAAAAAGCCACAAACATATTGAAATTTCAAAGGTTTTGTATATTGTATTTTTTTTAGTACACATTGACAGTGGAGGGTTGTTGTAATAAAGTATATTATAGGCACAAATGGATTATATTCAGACAGTTTTAGTATCGTGCCTGTCAGCAGAAGTTAAAGATGGAGGGAAAAATGACTAAGAAAAAAATGAAGACCATGGACGGTAATACGGCTGCGGCATATGTTTCATATGCATTCACAGACGTAGCAGCCATATATCCGATCACGCCGTCATCACCGATGGCTGAAGTAGTGGACGAAATGGCGGCCCATGGTGAGAAAAACATTTTCGGACAGGAAGTTAAGGTAGTAGAGATGCAGTCGGAGGCAGGAGCTGCGGGAGCGCTTCACGGTTCACTGGCATCCGGCGCCTTCACGACAACGTACACAGCTTCCCAGGGCCTTCTTCTCATGATCCCCAATATGTATAAGATAGCAGGAGAACTTCTTCCGGGAGTATTCCACGTAACAGCGAGAACAGTAGCTACGCACGCTCTTTGTATATTCGGCGATCATTCGGACGTAATGGCTACAAGACAGACAGGATTTGCGCTTCTGTGCTCAAGTTCGGTACAGGAGGTAATGGACCTTGCGGGAGTTGCCCATCTGGCAGCTATCAAATCAAGCGTTCCGTTCCTGCACTTCTTCGACGGATTCAGGACATCACACGAGATCCAGAAGATCGAAGTCATAGATTACAAAGATCTGGCCAAACTGGTGGACAAGAAGATGGTCAAATACTTCAGGGATTACGCCCTCAATCCAGAGCATCCGGCTATCAGAGGAACGGCTCAGAACCCGGATATCTTCTTCCAGGCAAGAGAAGCTTCACAGAAGTTCTTCGACGCGGTTCCCGGCATAGTTGAGAACTACATGGAGAAGATCACAGACATTACGGGCAGAGAGTATCATCTGTTCGACTATGTGGGCCCGAAGGATGCGGAATACGTGATCATAGCAATGGGTTCCGTCTGCGAAGCAGCTGAAGAGACAGTAAAAGTCCT
>JAFYIC010000168.1 GCA_017538845.1 Bacillota bacterium
CTCGTCTCTCTTGGCCAGCTGTACTGCGGCCCAGAGAGCTGATCCTGAAGATATGCCGATCAGTATTCCTTCTGCTTTTGCGAAGTTTCTCGCAGTTGAGAATGCGTCTTCGTTTTCGACGGTGATGATCTCATCGTAAAGGTCTGTGTCCAGAATGTCAGGTCTGAATCCTGCGCCGATTCCCTGAATCTTATGTGGTCCCGGCTGTCCGCCCGAGAGTACCGGTGAATCCTTCGGCTCTACTGCCACTACTTTGATGTCCGGGTTCTGCTCTTTCAGGAATCTGCCCGCTCCTGTAAGTGTGCCGCCTGTTCCTACCGCCGATACGAATGCGTCCACTTTACCTTCTGCATCCTTCCAGATCTCAGGACCGGTGTGTTCGTAGTGGGCTTTCGGGTTGTCCGGGTTCACGAACTGTCCCGGTATAACGCTGCCTTCGATCTCTTTGTTAAGTTCGTCCGCCTTTGCGATAGCTCCCTTCATGCCCTCTGCTCCCGGTGTGAGAACGATCTCAGCTCCGTATGCCGCCAGAAGCTTTCTTCTTTCGATACTCATGGTATCAGGCATTGTGAAGATCGCCTTGTATCCCTTGCTTGCCGCTACTGCCGCAAGCCCTATTCCTGTGTTTCCGCTTGTCGGCTCAATGATGGTCGCGCCCGGTTTCAGAACGCCTTTCTTTTCAGCTTCTTCTATCATTTCTTTGCCGACTCTGTCTTTTACACTGCCTGCCGGGTTGTAGTATTCCAGTTTCACGATGATGTTGCCCTTCAGGTCCTGATCTTTTCCGTATTTGTTAAGTTTCAGAAGCGGTGTGTTTCCGATAAGTTCTGTTAATCCGTTATAAATAGCCATTTTGTTCCTCCTTTAAGACTCTTCGTCTTTCTTTGTTCCTTCGCGGGGGTTCTTCCCGCGCTTTCTTTTTATCCATTATCTGCGGGGCGGCTTTTCCGCGCCCCTCTTTTTTTCTTTATCTCCGCTGCAATCCTCAGCCGGCAAATGCCTGGTCAAGATCTGCTATTATGTCTTCGCTGTTTTCGATACCGATGGACAGCCTTATGGTCGCCGGGCTGATGCCCTGATCCGCAAGCTCTTCCTCCGTCAGCTGTGAGTGGGTGGTGCTTGCCGGATGGATGACCAGTGACTTGGCGTCTGCCACGTTGGCCAGCAGTTAGAAAAGCTGCAGTCGGTCGATGAACGCCTTGGCCTCTTCAGCGCCGCCTTCAAGGTCGAATGTGAAAATGCTTCCGCCGCCGTTGGGGAAATACTTGTCGTAGAATTCCGATCCCGGTTCTCCAGCGATGGACGGATGATGTATCTCCTTTACCTTCGGCTGGTTTTTCAGATATTCGACTACCTTCAGCGCGTTCTCCACGTGGCGCTCAACTCTCAGGGAAAGGGTTTCCAGACCCTGCAGGAATATGAACGCGTGGAATGGTGAAAGTGTTGCTCCCGTATCTCTCAGAAGTATCGCTCTTATGTATGTTGCGAATGCCGCCGGACCGACAACGTCCGAGAAGCTTACTCCGTGATATGACGGGTTTGCTTCCGATATCCACGGATATCTTCCGGAAGCTTTCCAGTCAAATGATCCTCCGTCGATGATGACGCCGCCGATGGCCGTTCCATGTCCGCCTATGAACTTGGTCGCACTGTGAACGACTATGTCCGCGCCGTACTCAAGAGGTCTCACAAGGTAAGGCGTTGCAAAGGTGTTGTCAACTGCCAGAGGTATGTTGTGAGCATGGGCGATCTTTGCGAAAGCTTCGATGTCCACCACGTTGCCGTTAGGGTTTCCCAAAGTCTCAACGAGGAGGGCTTTCGTGTTTTCGTTTATTGCGTTTTCGATCTCCTCTGTGTCGTAAGGATCTACCCAGGTTGTGGTTATCCCGTAAAGGGGAAGCGTGTGCTCAAGCAAATTGTACGTGCCGCCGTATATGGTCTTCGCGGCTACGATATTCTCGCCTTCCTTCGCCAGCGCCTGTATAGTGTATGTAATGGCTGCCGCTCCGGATGCTGTTGCCAGCGCCGCTACGCCCCCTTCCAGAGAAGCGATCCTCTGCTCGAAAATGTCCTGTGTGGTGTTGGTCAGACGTCCGTAGATGTTTCCCGGATCTGCAAGGCCGAATCTGTCTGCCGCATGCTGCGCGTTATGGAAAACGTATGACGTTGTCGCATAGATAGGCACGGCTCTTGCGTCGCTGACTGCGTCCGGCTGTTCCTGTCCTACGTGCAGCTGTCTTGTTTCAAACTTCCAATTACTCATTTATCTTTTCACGGCCCGTTTCTTCAGACCGTATTCTCCTTTCTTTGTGTTTGTGCCTGCCGCGCCTGCTGCGCAGAGGGCTTTTCTATGTTTAAAATCCGTCGACAGCCGCCAGACATTCTTCGTGATCTTCAACCAGATCTTCCAGCGTTATGCTGTCGGTATATTCTGTGAGTGCTTTATACATGCCTTCCCAGAACTTTATCGTACTACATTTGCCCCGCCGGGGGCACATTTCCGCGCCCGGGTCCAGACAGGCTACCGGGACCATCAGTCCTTCAGAAGCTTCCAGGATCTCTGTGACCGTGTAGTCCTTCATGTCTCTGGTAAGCTTGTAGCCGCCGCGGGCTCCGCGAACGCTCTCTACGAGGCCGGCCTTTGTGAGCATGCCGGTGATGTGTTCAAGGTACTTGACTGTTATTCCTTCTTCCACTGACACCCTCTTCAGAGAAAGGCTTCCTTCATCTGCGTGTGTTCCGAGGCAGATCATAAGTCTGAGAGCATATCTGCCTTTTGTTGATATCTTCATTTTTCTGCCTCCTTTCCGGGCTGATCACCGCCCGTTTCTTTTTTAAGACAAGTATACCCTACCAGAGTGGTAGGGTATTGTCAAGTCTTTTTTCATACTTTTTTGGTAGGAATTAGTTTTTGTTCATTTTCAGCCGTTTCCGACTTCTTCTGATCGGCTTTATAACATGTTCCGTGCGATTATTCTGCCGGGTCAGTATCGCCTCCGGCCTTTTCTCTCTTCTGCCCCCTCGCCTATGATCACGCAGATCATGGTCAGCGCTATCCCGAGAGCCCATCCCCCGAGCACGTCTGTAGGATAGTGAACCCCCAGATATATCCGGCTAAGCCCGACGCATATCATCGGAACGGCCAGAAGGATCGTGAGAAGGTTTTTCGCGGCCGGCGCCCTGACCTGTGTCCGCACAACGTATATGAGGATCAGGAAGATCGCCATGGACGTGGTGGCATGGCCGCTTGGAAAAGAATGTCCGCTCAGATCTATCAGACTGTCATCAAAAGGCGGTCTGGGTCTTTCCACCAGAGCCTTCATGATTTTCTCCACCATCTGCGCCGAGAGAGCCGCAAGTACTACGGGCACTCCCGCCCGCAGTCTTGTCTTCTTTATAAAAAGCAGCGCCAGACATATTATCGTAACGCCCCACCAGCTGCCGATGGCGGTGAAGACTTTTGCGATCACCGTCAGACACGCGCAGCGCACGGAATAAAAGGCGAACCGTATAGTATCATCGAAGCCAGCTGTCTTTCCCGCGATTACTGCCCAGGTCAGGAATCCGAAGACCGCAAGGGCTATGCATATTGTCAGTATCTTTTTCTTCATTTCTTTATCTTTCTACGTCAGCTCGGTATATACCATGCCGGTCTTCCCTCTGTCAGAACGCATAAGGGAAATGTGGTCGACGGTCATTTCTGCTGTTCCCCCTGCTGCCGCCCTGCTTCGCGGCGAAGGTTTGCTCACCTGCTTCGCCCGTCTGATAAGGGTGATGTGCGGCGTGAACTTTTTCCGGTCGAAGGGTATCCCCGCGTCGGCCAGTCTGTGCC
>JAFYIC010000169.1 GCA_017538845.1 Bacillota bacterium
CCTGGCGGCGGTACCATAGAAGATATGATAATCGGTTAGGAGGGAAATCATGACAGAGAAGAATTATAAAAGAGAAGTTATCAGCATACTGGTGGATAACGAATCCAACGTTCTTGCAAGAGTCGTGAGCCTCTTCGGAAGACGGGGATTCAACATTGATTCCCTTACCGTATCGGCCACCAACGATCCGAAACTTTCAAGGATCACCATCGTTTTCACCGGGACCGATAATACGCTTAACCAGATCATAACCCAGACTGAAAAGCTGGAAGTGGTAAGAGACATCTTCACCCTGGGCAGAGACGACAGTATCTACAGAGAGCTCCTGCTCATCAAACTGAGAGCGGACAAGACTGCAAGGACGGCCATCCGCGAGATAACGGACATTTACCGCGGCAGGATCGTGGACCTTTCCAAGTCCAGCCTGATCATAGAAATGACAGGTGCGCCGGGCAAGATCGACGCCTTCATGGAGATGATGAACTGCTACGACATCGCGGAAGTGTGCCGTACCGGAATCACGGGAATCGGAAGAGATATCCTGTCAAGCGACGAACCCTGCAAAGTGTGACGGGGACTGCAATATAAGTTAATGACATCCGTTTAAAATGGGTGTATAATAATCAAGCATGTTGATTTCCGGAAAACCCGGCGGTCCAGACGGCCGGAAAGCGGAGATCTTTGCTGATAAAGATAAAATGATTCATTTATCAAAAAGATAGAGAAAAGGAGAATGAGAAAATGAACCACTTATACGACAAAGACTGTAACCTTGCGGTACTGGATGGAAAAACTATCGCAATCATCGGATTCGGAAGCCAGGGCCACGCTCACGCCAACAACCTTAAGGAAAGCGGAGTGAACGTAGTAGTAGGTCTCAGACCGGATTCAAAAAGCGCCCAGTCAGCAAAGGACGCAGGGCTGGAAGTAGTTCCGGTAGAGGAAGCAGCAGAACGCGGCGACATGGTAATGATGCTGGTTCCGGACGAACTTTCCGCAGACGTTTACAATACACAGGTAGCTCAGCACATGAAGGAAGGCGACTGCCTCGCATTCGCTCACGGCTTCAATATCCATTACGGACTGGTAAAGCCGGCTGAATACCTGGACGTAGTAATGATCGCTCCGAAGGGACCCGGACACACAGTAAGAAGCCAGTACCTTGAAGGCAAAGGCGTACCGAGCCTCATCGCTGTTGAGCAGGACTACACAGGAAAAGCAAAGGATATCGCACTTGCATATGCAAGCGGTATCGGCGCAGGCCGCGCAGGCATCCTGGAGACAACATACAGAGAAGAGACAGAAACAGACCTGTTCGGTGAGCAGGCAGTTCTCTGCGGTGGTGTTACCGAGCTGATGAAGGCCGGATTCGACACACTGGTTGAAGCAGGATATGAACCTGAGATGGCATACTTCGAATGTATCCACGAGATGAAGCTGATCGTTGACCTGATCAACTCAGGCGGCTTCGAGCTTATGAGAAAATCAATTTCCAACACCGCTGAATACGGCGACTACTATGTTGGAAAGAGGATCATAACCAAGGAAACAAGAGAGACGATGAAGGAAGTCCTGGCTGACATCCAGAGCGGTAAATTCGCAAGCGAATTCGTTCGTGAGATGAACGCGGGCAAGGGAACAAGATTCTTCACAACAAGGAAGAAGGAGTGCGAACATCCTCTCTGCAAGGTTGGACAGGATCTGAGAAGCATGATGAGCTGGCTCAAGAAATAAGCACGGCTGAAGAATGTAATAAAGTGCATGTTCCCGTCGGAGCGTGCACTTTTTTGTCAAATAGGTAGTTTTCATTTTTTCGGAGGGAATCATGACGCTTAGAAGTAAGAAAGTAACAGAAGGATTAGAGAAAGCCCCCATGCGCAGCCTTTTCTACGCTATGGGATATACAAAGGAAGAACTGGACAGACCGCTTATCGGAGTCGTATCTGCCAAGAGCGAGATCGTTCCCGGCCATATGCATCTGGATAAGGTGGCTGAAGCCGTCAAAGCCGGCGTAAGAATGGCAGGCGGCACGCCTATAGAAGTTCCGTCCATCGGCGTATGCGACGGTATCGCCATGGGACACATCGGTATGAAGTATTCGCTGGCAAGCCGCGAGCTTATCGCAGACAGCGTTGAGACAATGACTATGGCTCACTGCTTCGACGGACTGGTGCTGGTTCCCAACTGCGACAAGATCGTTCCGGGCATGATAATGGCGGCGGTAAGGATGGACATACCCGCTGTGGTTTGCTCAGGCGGCCCGATGATGTCAGGTATCGTAAAGGGCGCAGAGAGAAGCCTTTCCGCCATGTTTGAAGCGGTAGGCGCAAGGAAAGCCAACATCATAGATGACGCCGAGCTTATCGAGTTCGAAGAGAACGTATGCCCCGGCTGCGGATCCTGCTCCGGCATGTATACTGCCAACAGCATGAACTGCCTGTCGGAAGCCGTAGGTATCGCCCTTCCGGGCAACGGTACGGTCCCGGCTGTAGACAGCGAAAGAATAAGGATAGCCAAGCATTCGGGCATGGCCATCATGAATCTGGTGGAAAAGAATATAACCGCAAGAGATATAATCAACGAAAAGTCACTGAAGAACGCTCTCGCGTGCGACATGGCTCTGGGATGCTCGTCCAACAGCGTGCTTCATCTTCTGGCAATAGCCAATGAGGCGGGCGTGGATCTTGACCTGAACATATTCAATGAGTTCAGCGCAAGAACCCCGAACCTGTGCCATCTGGCACCGGCAGGCCCCACCCACATGCACGACCTGAACAGAGCAGGCGGCGTGCAGGCTGTACTCAATGAGCTTTCAAAGAAAGATCTCATAGACAAGAGCCTGATCACGGCTACAGGAAAGACTGTAGGCGAGAACATCGAAGGGCATGAGGTAAAGGATAACAACCTGATCAGACCTATAGACGATCCTTACAGTGAGACCGGCGGAATCGCCGTAATGTGGGGCAACATCGCCCAGGACGGCTGCGTGGTAAAGAGAAGCGCGGTAGCTCCTGAAATGCTGACTCATTCCGGTCCGGCAAGGGTATTCGACAGCGAAGAAGACGCCATCGAATCCATCTATGACGGAAAGATCAAAGACGGAGACGTGGTAGTCATCAGATACGAGGGACCGAAGGGCGGCCCGGGAATGAGAGAGATGCTCAACCCGACCAGCGCTCTGGCAGGTATGAAACTGGATAAGACAGTAGCACTTATCACTGACGGAAGATTCAGCGGCGCAAGCAGAGGAGCTTCCATAGGTCACGTTTGCCCTGAGGCTGCAAGCGGCGGAAATATCGGACTGCTCAAAGAGGGAGACATCATCGAGATAGATATCCCGGGAGCAAAGATAAACGCTCAGGTCAGCGATGAGGAATTCGAAGAGAGAAGAAAGAATCATACCATCCATGAACCAAAGATCAAGACCGGATGGCTTGCCAGATACCAGAGAAATGTAGCTGCATCCTGCAAGGGCGCAGTAATGGAATAGAGAGAGAACATATGAGGACGATAAAAGCCGCAAAGGAGCGGACTGCCGAAGACAGGGCGAAGCTGCGGGATGCGGTATCGGAGATCATAACTCGGGTCATAGAGGAAGGCGACGAGGCGCTGAAGGGCTATAACGAAAAGTTCGACGAGTGCTTCAGGGACAGACTCCGTATTTCCCGGGAAGAGATCGAAGAAGCATATGCGCAGGTGGAGCCTGAAATACTGGAAAACATAAAGAAAGCAGCAGCGAACATAGAGGCTTTTGCCAAAGAGCAGAAGGCGGCGCTGAAAACGGTCAGCGGATTTGAACCTGTACCGGGACTTGAACTGGGTCACAGTGTGATCCCTATGGATTCAGTGTGCTGTTATGTGCCGGGAGGCGGATATCCTCTTTATTCGACGGCGCTGATGCTTGGAATACCGGCAAAAGTGGCGGGAGTTAAGCGCATCGCGGCATGCTCGCCGACCGTGAAAGGGACGGGAAAGATCCATCCCAAGACACTGGTGGCGCTGGATATAGCCGGCGTTGACGAGATATATGCCGTCGGAGGAGCTCAGGCGGTAGCGGCTTTTTCATACGGGACTGAGGAGATAGAAAAAGTTACTATGATCGTCGGACCCGGCAACAGTTTTGTAACAGAGGCGAAGCGCCAGTGCTTCGGACAGGTGGGCATAGATTTTCTCGCCGGCCCAAGTGAAGTGCTGGTCATAGCCGATGAGACCGCGGACCCTGAGATCATAGCGGCTGACATACTGGCCCAGTCGGAGCACGACCCTGTGGCAAAAGGCATACTGGTGACTACGGATGAGACCGTTGCGGAGAAGACCATACAGGCTGTGGAGAAACAGCTTGAAACGCTGGAGACCAGGGGCATTGCGGAAAGATCCTGGAAGGATTACGGGGAAGTTATCCTGTCAGAGGATCTTGATGAAGCTGTGGAATATGCCAACAGCTATGCTCCGGAGCATCTTGAAGTATGCGTTGCGGAAGAACGGGAGCATGGGGTTTTCTCGGCTCTTAGGAACTACGGCTCGCTGTTTCTGGGACAGAACACGGCGGAAGTCTTCGGGGACTACGCCTCAGGAACCAATCACACTCTCCCGACTATGGGAGCGGCAAGATACACAGGCGGCATATGGACAGGAACTTTCCTGAAAGTCTGCACATATCAGAAGTCTGACGAAAAAGCCATGAAGGAGCTGATCCCGGTGGTTTCGAGCCTGGCAAAGGGCGAAGGACTGGCGGGTCATGCCAACGCGGCTGATATAAGGAAAAAGTAAAAACTGCGCAGGCAGCGGAAACGCGCCTGCGCATATCGTTATTCTATCGTGTGAAGCAGAGGTGGAAAAAATGATCACAAGAGCGCTGAACTGGATAAGAAGAAAGAGAAGAGACAAAAGGATCGAGCGGGACTGCATCGATTCAGTCGTTGAAGCGACGGGCTGCACCAGAGCGGAGGCCCTCGCGCAGATGAAAGACGCGCGGAAGCGCCTGGACATCTCTTATCTTGATTACCGCAAAATGAAAATGTTCCACTACACTCCTGAGGAACAGGAAAAGATATATCCGGAACTTCTTCGCCAGAAGGAAGAAGCCACGGGAGACCGGGAAGCCTGCAAAGAAGCGGCAGTGGAAGCAATGGGCTGGTCTTTTGACGAAGCGGCGGTACGTGTCGACGAAGCTCACCGCGACCACGGAGTAAGATACAAAGATTATCTTGAGCATGAGATGTACAGATGGTCAATAGAGGAGATCGAAGAGTTCGCAACGAAGGCGGCTTTTGAGAATTATCCGAATACCGTCAAAAAGATACTGAAGAAAACAGGCTGGAGCCGCGAAGAGGCATCCGAACACTACGCGGACGCCAGAAAACGTACCGGATGCGAGATCAAGGAGTTCTTCGTTTACAGGATGTATGAACTTACTCCGGAGGAACAGGAACAGGTTTTTCTCGCTAAACTGTCCAAAAAGATCCGTAAGGAATATGACGATCTGAAATTCGCCAACATGCTTATGGACAAAGAGTGGTCCAACAACTACTTTTCAGAGTATCTCAGACGGGCATGGTGCGTGAATACCAATATCTCTTTTGAGGAGTTCAGCGATAAGTTCAGGGGAGTCAGCAAGGTGATCTACAAACCGGCTTTCGGCTCAAGAGGAAAAGGCGCGGAAGCCATCGAACTGGACCCTGAGCATATGAAAGAGGCCTATGATCACATCACATCCCTTCCAGACGGTGTAGTTGAGGAATTTGTAAAGCAGCACCCGGACATGAACAAACTTACGCCTGCGTCGGTGAACACTATCCGTATCGTTACTGTATCAGGCAAAGACAGA
>JAFYIC010000170.1 GCA_017538845.1 Bacillota bacterium
AAGCGCTTCCCTGTGAATAGTGGTTATACGTTTTTTCGGACTAAAGCTCAAAGGCGTTTTCCTTGTTGGAAAGCGCTTTTTTATTCTGTCTTTTTCCCCAAGCTCACGTTGGCAATATATACGCCGACTATGATGACCGCCGCGCCAACGATCTGAGCCGCGGAGAAAGGCTCCCCCAGAAGGAACGTGCCGGCAAGGACCGTCACCACCGTTCCAACGCCCACGAAAGATGAAGATCTGTTGACGCCGATCTTCGCAAGAGCGATATTGTTAAGGAAAAAGGCGCATACCGAACTGCCTATGCCCAGATAAAGCACAGCCGCCAGAAATGCCGGTTCTCTGAAAGGCAGTGTCAAAAGGGCCGGGATGCTTCCGGATGCCCCCGCCTCCACCATGGCGATGATGCCGAATGCCGCAGCACCGAAGGTAAGTATCAGGAAAGTGATTTCGGCGCCCGTGTATTCGGTGTGTTTCTCCACCATCACACAGTAAAGCGAATATGAAACGACGGCCAAAACAAGGAACATATAGCCTGCCGGCGAGAAGCTGGCCGATGTCCCTACGGCGAAGATCGTTATGGCTACGCCGGCCATAGTGACCAGTATTCCTGCGACCTGGCGTCTGAACGGTTTCTTTTTCAATATCAGTGAAGATGCGATAATGGCCGTGATGGGGATGGCCGCAATGAAGACTCCGCTTTCCGTTGCGGTCGTGAGCTTTATGCCCAGGGTCTCTCCTGTGAAATATATGGTGGGAAAAAGCATAGCCATCAGAAGCAGCGGGCCGAGCTTTTTCTTCTTCAGATTGGTTTTTACCACTCCCGTAAGAACGAGGGCAAGCATCACGACAAAAGCAATAAAAAAGCGCCAGCCCAGCAGCGCGAAAGCACTGGCAAAGTTTACGGCCTGCCGCGTAAAAATAAAACTGAATCCGTAAAAAGTCTCCGCGCCCAGGGCGCAGAGACAACCGGTTATTATGTTTTTGGTGTTTGCGTTTTCACGACTCATTTCTTCACACCCAGGCCAAACTTTTTCTTGACCCTTCTGAGGATCGGAACCGCGATGGCGTTGGCTTTTTCAGCGCCCTCTTTGAGCGCGGTTTTCAGTTCTTCGGACTTTCTGATCTCGGCGTATCTTTCCTGGATCGGCGTCAGCGCCTCGACCGTTACGTCCACCAGATCCTTCTTGAAGTCCCCGTAACCACATCCCTCGTACTTCTTCTCGATGTCCGGGATGTCGATGCCGGAGAAAGCGCTGTAAATGGTGATCAGGTTGCTGATGCCCGGTTTTTCGTCCCAGTCAACACGGATGGTTCCTTCCGAATCGGTCGTCGCCTTCATTATGGACTTCTTTATTTTACTTGGCTCATCCAGCAGGGAGATCCGGCTGTGGATGTTCTCCGCGCTCTTGCTCATCTTGTTGGTCGGGTCGTCAAGAGACATTACTCTCGCCGCCGACTTCATGTATTTGCCTTCCGGTACTACGAAGGTGTTCTCGAACCTGTTATTTACACGGATGGCGATGTCCCTGCAAAGCTCGATGTGCTGTTTCTGGTCGTTGCCCACGGGAACGATCTCCGTATCGTAAAGCAGGATGTCCGCCGCCATGAGTATGGGGTATGAGAAAAGTCCCATGCCTGCCGATTCATTGTTCCTGCTCTTTTCCTTGAACTGGGTCATTCGGGAAAGTTCCCCGGTATAGCTGCTGCAGGTGAGTATCCAGGAAAGTTCAGCGTGGCCCGGTACGTCCGACTGAACGAAAAGTATAGCCTTTTCCGGGTCGAGACCAATGGCCATGTAGAGCGCCGCCACGTCCAGTATGTGCTGTCTCAGTTCTTTCGGATTCTGGGGAACGGTTATTGAATGCATGTCGACTACGCAGTAGATGCAGTCGTTATCGTTCTGCAGTTCAACGAACTGTCTGAGGGCTCCCAGATAATTCCCTATATGAATGTTGCCTGTAGGCTGAACGCCTGAAAATACTCTTGCCATTTTGCTGTTCCTTTCATTCTGCTTTTTCCAGTTCCTTCGCGAAGCGGGCCTTGATATTCCTCTCCGCTCTGGATATGGTCATCTGTGAGACGCCCAGTTCGCCTGCGATCTCCGTCTGCGACCGGTTCTCAAGAAAACGCTTTTTGAATATGTACATATTGGTATCGGAAAGTTCACTCAGGACTTTCTCGATCATTTCTTCGTATTCAAGCCTGTCGTAGCCCTTTTCCTTATCGGCCGTGAACTTTTCGAAGGCCGGCGAATCGCTGTCCTCTCCCCAGTCGGCGAACTTCTGGTCAAGGGACATGGTGGAATATGCTCTTCCACCTTCTATCACTTCCAGTATCTCGCCTCTGTCCGATCCCATGGCTTCCGCCAGTTCGTCCACGTTGGGGACCCTGCCCAGTTCTGCTGTCAGCTTTTCCTTGATCGCCGGCAGCTTCCCTGAAAGTTCCTTTATCCTTCTCGGCACTTTCATGCTCCAGGCTTTGTCCCTGAAGTGTTTCTTTATATCTCCGATTATAGTAGGCGTGGCAAAACTGGAAAACTCAAAACCCTTTTCAGGGTCGAATCTTTCCACCGCCGAAATAAGAGCCATCGAGGCTACCTGATATAGATCGTCGTACTCCACACCTTTGTTTCGGTATTTCCGTATGAGGATGTCCACCATGTACATGTGGTCTTCCACTATTCTGTTCCGGAGCTTTGGATCTTTTGTCTTCCTGTATTCCAGGAATAAATCCTTTTCCGTCATTTCGTCACCATCTGCCGCGCCTGCCGGTTCCCGGTCCGCGGCTTTCGTTTGCCGGTTACACGTTAAATGTTCTTTGTCATCCTTACGCTCTTGCAGCCTTCTGCCGCCGTGCTGAATTCAACCGTGTCCATAAGACTTTTGATCAGCTGTACGCCAAGATCGCCCTCCTTCGGGCAGTCGAGGCACGGTCTCTTTTCCTTGGGGATGTCGTGGCATTTTGCCTTGTCTATTACGCTGACAGTCATCCGCTCGCCGTCTGACTCGCATTTGACTTCAACGCAGCAGCTCCAGCCTTCTTCCCCGTGACAGCAGACATTTTTGAACGCTTCGCCTGTGGCTACGGCAAGATCGTCAATCTTTTCCACGTCCATCCTGGCGTTGGTCGCCGCGGCGCAAACCGCCAGCTTTATGAGCGTCGTGTTTTCCGGTTTGCCCGGAACAGTAAAAATATACTGCGTCGTTTTATTCTTTCCTTCTTCCATATCAGATCACCTGTGTTTTGCAGTCCGTCTCCGGACTTTCTGTGACTCGGCTTAGAACGGCGTGTCCATCTCTATCTGATCGCCTTCTTCGATAGGCTCTTCGCTCTGCTCACCCTCATCGCCCGGCTTTTCATCACCGGCAGGTCCTGCTCCGCCTGCTCCGCCGTCCGAACCGTCTGCTCCGCCGGGAGCACCGTCTTCCGCGTCGGCATCTTTTTCGTTGACCTTGGCAAGAGCGATTATGTTGGTATCATCCGACACCTTCATGATCTTGACTCCCTGTGTCGCTCTGCCCAGTTTGGATACGTCTTTGGCCTGTATCCTTATGATGATGCCGTCGGAATTGATCAGGAGCATCTCATCGTCTCTGTCAACGACCATGGCGCCGACCAGCAGACCCGTCTTCTTGAACTTGGTCTTGTCGTAGGTAAGAAGTCCCTTGCCGCCTCTGGCCTGTACCTTGTATTCGTTGACTGACGTCCTCTTTCCGAAACCTTTCTGTGTAACAACGAAGAGCTGTTCGTCCGGCTGTACCAGTTCCATGGAAACGACTTCATCGTCTGCTTCCAGTTTGATAGCTCTCACGCCGCCGGCATTCCTGCCCATAGGTCTTACGTCATGCTCCGAGAAGCAGATGCACTTGCCCTGCTTGGTCACGATGATTACGTTGTCAGTGCCGGAGGTCTGCTTGATGCCTACCAGCTCGTCTCCGTCCTTCAGCTTGACGGCTATGAGGCCGCCCTTCCTGTTGGTATCGAATTCTGAAAGGGCCGTCTTCTTGATGGTCCCGTATTTGGTCACGCCGATAAGATACTTGTCTTCCTCGAACTTCTTGAGAGGAATGACTGCGTTGATCCTTTCACGCTGCATGAGAGAAAGGAAGTTGACAGCCGGCATTCCCTTGGCCGATCTGGAAGCTTCCGGTATCTCGTAGGCTTTCATTTTGTATACCCGCCCGAAGTTGGTGAAAAACATCAGATAATTGTGGGTGCTTGTCAGGATCAGGTCTGTCACGAAGTCGTTTTCTCTCGTGGTCAGTCCCGTGATGCCTTTGCCGCCCCTCTTCTGAGTCTTGTATGTATCTGCCGGGATCCTCTTCAGATATCCCAGATGTGTAAGCGTTACGGCTACCTGCTCTTCTTCGATCAGGTCCGCCTCGTCGAATTCATCTGCCGCTGCAACGATGGCGGTCTTTCTCTTGTCGCCCCACTTTTCCTTGATCTCCAGCAGCTCGTCCTTGACTACTCCCATGAGTTTCTTCTCGTCCGCGAGAAGGCTCTTGTAGTAAGCGATCTTTTTCTGAAGATCTGCAAACTCTTCTTCGATCTTTTCTCTTTCAAGACCCTGCAGTCTTGCCAGCCTCATGTCCAGAATGGCCTGGGCCTGTATCTCGGAAAGGTCGAAACGCTCCATGAGTTTTTCCTTGGCGTCGTTGTAGCTTTCGCGGATGGTCTTGATGACCGCGTCGATATTATCGAGGGCTATACGCAGGCCTTCCAGTATGTGGGCTCTCGCTTCCGCCTTTTTCAGATCGAACCGGGTCCTTCTTGTGACTACGTTCTTCTGATGTTTCAGATACTCATCCAGGATCTCGTAAAGGTTCAGCACTTTCGGCTGGCCGTCCACCAGCGCGATCATGATCATGCTGAAGTTGTCCTGCAGCTGCGTGTGCTTGAACAGTCTGTTCAGGGTGATCTGCGGATTGGCGTCTTTCTTCAGCTCGATGACGATCCTCATGCCGGTCCTGCTGGACTCGTCACGTATATTCGATATGCCGT
>JAFYIC010000171.1 GCA_017538845.1 Bacillota bacterium
GCTCTCCTTGTTATGCCTCAGGACATCCAGGCCCCTAAAGGCAGACTCATTCTGCCGCAGGTGCAGACTATACGGGAGCTGCTGGACACGAAATGCACTACCGTCTGTACAGTCGCAGACGGGCTTGACGCAGCGCTTGCAGCTCTCAGGTGCGCACCTAAACTGATCATAACCGACTCCCAGTGTTTCGATCTGGTGGACAAGGCGAGGCCGGAAGGAAGCCTTCTGACATCTTTCTCCGTTCTTTTCGCGGCATACAAGGGAGATATAAAGACGTTGGCGGAAGGAGCAAAGGCCATAGACAACCTGACTGAGGATTCACACGTGCTCATCGCCGAAGCCTGCACCCATGCGCCTCTTGAAGAGGATATCGGCAGGGTCAAGATCCCCCGCATCCTTAAGAAAAAGATAGGCGAAGGGATACACATCGACCACGTTTCCGGTGCGGATTTTCCGGAAGACCTTTCCGGATACGATCTGGTGATCCACTGCGGAGCGTGCATGTTCAACAGGAAATACATGATGAGCCGCATCAAAGAAGCGGTAAGCCAGTCGGTGCCCATGACCAACTACGGCGTGGCCCTGGCGAAACTCACCGGCATACTGGACAAGGTCACGCTGCCGGAATAATATAATAAAAACGGGAAATGACGACCTGCGCTTTGTGCGCAGGCGCGTTTATCAAAGGAGCACATATGACTGAATCAGCAAAGGACCTGGTAACGAAACTTTATGAGACCCGGGACCTGATAGATGAAGAGTTCAGGACTCTTCTTGAAACAGATGAATACGACGAGGAGCTTTTCAAAAAAGCAGATCAGGTCAGAAGAGAACACTACGGTGACAAAGTGTACTTAAGAGGCCTGATAGAGTTCACCAATTACTGCAGGAACAACTGCAGTTACTGCGGCATACGCAAAAGCAACCAGAACCTGGAAAGATACAGGCTTTCCAAGGAGCAGATACTGAACTGCTGCAGGGAAGGCTACGAACTGGGCTACAGGACTTTCGTCCTTCAGGGCGGCGAAGACATCTACTACAAAGACAAGATACTTTGCGATATAATATCTGATATACACAAGGAATTTCCGGACTGCGCCATCACCCTGTCGGTAGGCGAAAGATCCAGGGAAAGTTATCAGGCCCTGTTCGACGCGGGAGCCAGAAGATATCTTCTCAGGCATGAAGCCGCAGACGACAATCTTTACAGAAGGCTTCACCCGGGCACCATGTCGCTTGAGAACAGAAAAAAGTGCCTGTTCGACTTAAAGGAAATAGGTTATCAGGTGGGAGCCGGATTCATGGTAGGCGCTCCATATCAGACCACGGAGAACCTGATCGCGGACCTGAGGTTCCTGCAGGAATTATCGCCTGATATGATAGGGATAGGCCCGTATATAAAGCATAAAGACACACCGATGAAATGGTTCAAAAATGGCAGTATGGAACTGACCCTTAGGCTTGTGGCAATACTTAGGCTCATGTTCCCATACGCGCTTCTGCCGTCGACCACGGCGCTGGGAACAATAGATCCGAAGGGCAGGGAACTGGGACTGCAGGCAGGAGCCAACGTAGTGATGCCCAATCTTTCACCGGTGGATGTGAGAGATAAATACGCTCTCTATGAAAACAAGATATGTACCGGAGAGGAGTCGGCTCAGTGCAGAAACTGCCTTGAGATGAGAGTACTTGCGGCCGGATACGAAGTAGTCACGGACAGAGGTGACGTGAAGCGATGATCCCTGTGACCATCGGAAGATCGGAGAAAGCGGATGCAGATAACCAAGGAAAAAGAAAAACGCGCCCTTATCGCCATGAGCGGCGGCGTTGATTCGAGCATGGCTGCCAAACTGACTTTGGAGCAGGGTTTTGAATGCATCGGCTGCACCATGAAACTCTTTGAAAATGAGGATGCAGGCATCGACCCGCAGCGGACCTGCTGCAGTCTCGAAGACGTGGAGGACGCAAGGAGCGTCGCCACAAAACTGGGGATGCCCTATTACGTTTTCAATTACAAAGACGCGTTCAGAAGCTGCGTTATGGACAAATTCGCGGAAAGCTACGCGAAGGGCATGACTCCCAATCCCTGTATCGACTGCAATAACTATCTTAAATTCAGAAAACTTCTGCGCAGAGCGGAGGAACTGGAATGCAGATATGTGGTCACGGGACATTACGCCCGGATCGAATATGATGAGGAGACCGGCAAATATCTCCTGAAGAAAGGTCTGGACCTTAGTAAAGATCAGAGCTACGTGCTTTATCAGATGAATCAGGAACAGCTTTCCAGAACGCTCATGCCACTGGGAGACTTAACGAAAACGGAAGTCCGCGCTCTGGCTGAGGAAAACGGCTTCGTCAATGCCGAAAAACCGGACAGTGAAGATATATGCTTCGTTCCCGACGGGGACTATGCCAAAATGATCGAAAGGCATCTGGGAAAGAAATTCCCCGAAGGCGACTTTGTCGATCCGGAGGGCAACGTGATCGGCACCCATCGGGGCATCATCCACTACACTGTGGGCCAGCGTAAACATCTGGGGCAGACTTTCGGCGAACCCAGATATGTGTGCGGGATAGATGCGGAAAACAACAGGGTAGTCCTTGGCAGCAACGAGGATACTTTCTCGGAAAAGGCATTTGCTACCGACGTCAACTGGATCTCGGGAGAGATCCCGGAAGGCGAAGTCAGGTGCAAAGTGAAGACCAGATACAAGCAGCAGGAGCAGTGGGCCACAGTAAAGCCGCTGAACGCTGAAGGCACCGAAGCGGAGATCATATTCGACGAGCCTCTGCGCGCCATAACCCCGTGTCAGGCAGCCGTATTCTACGACGGCGACACAGTCCTGGGCGGCGGCACCATAGTCAAGGTGAAAAACCCGTAAAAAACCCTTGCATATCAACATTCCCTGTGATATATTATACAAGCTGTCGTCAAAGTGTTGATCGGACATGGAGAGGCGGCAAATTATGCAAAGGCACAGCCTGAGCAGGAAAGAGGTGAAAAGCATGAAGGAAGGAATCCATCCTGAATATAAGGAATGTAAAGTAACTTGCGCATGCGGTAACACATTCGTTACACGGTCTACTGAAGAAGAGATCAGATTAGACGTGTGCTCAGAGTGCCATCCATTCTTTACAGGACAGCAGAAGTTCATCAATCGCGGCGGACGCGTTGAGAAATTCAAGAACAAGTACAACCTTGACTAGTAAAGAAAAGTTGTATCTTAAAAAGACCCGGAAGTTCAGAAATTACTTTGGACTTTCGGTTTTTTTATGCCCCCGGATATGTTAAAATTAAATTGATTTAGAATGCCCTTTCTATGGGGCAAAAACATCTATCCGGAGAGAAAAATGTTCGACAAATTAGACTTCATAACAGATAAATACGCAGAGCTTTCCCAGAAGGTGTCAGACCCTGAAGTTATCAACAATCAGGCGGTCTGGCAGAAGCACGTAAAAGAGATGGGAGAGCTTGAGCCCATAGTCAAAAAATACGAGGAATACAAGAAGGTAAAGACCGGGATGGAAGAAGCCCGGGAAATGCTCAATGAGAGCGGCCAGGACGAAGAGATGAAGGAACTGGCCAAGATGGAACTTTCCGAACTGGAAGAAAAGCTTCCCGCTCTTGAAGAGGAACTGAAAGTCCTTCTTCTTCCAAAGGACCCCAACGATGAAAAGAACGTAATACTTGAGATAAGAGCCGGCACCGGCGGTGAAGAGGCGGCTCTCTTTGGCGCGGATCTTCTCAGGATGTACACACGCTACGCAGAGCGTAAAGGCTGGAAGACTGAGATCATGGAACTGAACGAGACCGGTATCGGCGGCGTCAAGGAAGCTGTAATGCTCATCAAGGGTAAGGGAGCATATTCAAGACTCAAGTACGAAAGCGGAGCACACAGGGTGCAGCGTGTACCCGAGACGGAATCCAGCGGCAGGATACATACATCTGCGGCAACAGTTGCCGTGCTCCCGGAGATAGACGACGTGGAAGTGGACCTTGACCCCAACGACGTAAGAGTGGACGTTTACCGCGCTTCCGGTAACGGCGGCCAGTGCGTAAACACTACGGACTCGGCAGTAAGGCTGACTCATGAGCCTACGGGGCTTGTCGTAACCTGTCAGGATGAGAAATCCCAGATAAAGAACAAGGACAAGGCGTTCAAGGTGCTCAGAGCAAGGCTTTACGACCTGAAACTGAGAGAACAGCAGGACGAGATCTCCGCTGAAAGAAAGAGCCAGGTAGGTACGGGTGACAGAAGCGAGAGAATCAGGACATACAACTTCCCGCAGGGAAGGATCACGGACCACAGGATCGGCATGACCCTGTACAAGCTGGACTATTTTCTGGACGGAGAGATCGACGAAGTGATTGACGGACTTATCACAAACGACCAGGCTGAGAAGATGAAGGAGTTCTAATGGACACGCTCATACTTGATCCGACAGATGAAAATATAGCGAAGGCGGCGAAGATACTGGCAGACGGCGGCCTTGTGGCGTTTCCCACAGAGACGGTGTACGGTCTGGGAGCGGATGCCCTCAACGAAGACGCGGTAAAGCGCGTGTACGAAGCAAAGGGAAGACCATCCGACAATCCCATGATAGTGCACATAAGCCGTGCCAGCGACATAGGCCAGACCACAAGGATGCTCAGCCCTGACATCGTGAACCTGATAGATAATTTCTGGCCGGGTCCTCTTACGCTGGTAGTAAAAAAGAGGGACGAGATACCAAAGACCACCACGGGAGGTCTCGATACGGTGGCGGTAAGGCTGCCCGACAACGAGACCGCAAGAAAACTGATCAATCTGGCGGGAGTACCGGTGGCTGCGCCAAGCGCCAACCTTTCCGGAAGACCCAGCCCGACCACATATGAACACGTGGTAGAGGACCTTAACGGCAAAGTGGACGTGATACTTAAAGGCGAGCCCTGCAGAGTGGGCATAGAATCCACGGTTCTGGACATGACCGGGGATACTCCCATGATACTGCGTCCGGGAATACTTACCGCGGAACAGCTGGAGGCAGCCATAGGTAAAAAGGTCGAAATAGATCCGGCAGCGCTGCGTACAGCCAATGAAATGAAAGAGATAGCCGAGGGCAGGAAAACGGATGACGTTATCCCCAAGGCTCCCGGCATGAAATACAAGCACTATGCGCCTAAGGCGGAGATGCTCATAGTCGAAGGCGCCCGTGACAACGTGAAGAGAGAGATCGAAAGGCTGAAGGGACTCAACGAAAAGCTGGGATCCAAAGTCGGCGTCATACTCTTTGAGGAAAGGGCTTTCATCGAGGCGGCCCATGACTTTTTCGCCAGACTCAGAGACCTGGACAATGAAGGTGTGGATCTGATCCTTGCCGGAGCCCTAAGCGACACCGACGGAGTAGGATTCGCAGTCATGAACAGGATGCTCAAATCAGCAGGATACAACATAGTTAAAGTATGATCAGCGGCGGATCCGGCGCGCAGGCGTGACGGACACCGCGGTATGCAAAGGCGGTAGAAAAATGATTATAGCAGTAGCAAGCGATCACGGCGGTTTTGCTCTGAAGGACGCGGTAAAGCTCCATCTTCTTGAAAAAGGCATCGAAGTAGCGGATCTGGGAACATACAATGAAGATTCGGTGGATTATCCGGAATTCGGAAAGAAATGCGCGGAGGAAGTAGCCTCCGGGAAAGCGGACAAAGGTATAGTCTGCTGCGGTACGGGAATAGGCATTTCCATTGCCGCCAACAAGGTAAAAGGAATAAGATGCGCCCTGTGTGTAAATGAGGAGATGGCTGAGATGGCGTCAAAGCACAACAACGCCAACATGATCTCCATGGGAGGCAGGATCCTCGATACAGAGACGGCGCTGAAGATAGTCGATACGTGGCTGAACACTGAGTTTGAAGGAGGACGCCACAAGAGACGCACGGATATGCTGGATGCGATGTGATCCGGCAGCCCTGCATCCGGCATCCGGACCGGCAAAGGGCATTAAACAGATTTGGTAATGAAAATGGAGGAAGGAGGACGCGAAGGCAGCACATTCTTCGCGAAATGAAAATGGCAAACGTATATGTATTTGATCATCCGCTGATCCAGCACAAAACAGCGATACTGAGGGACAAGAATACGAGCACAAAGGACTTCAGGGAACTGGTAAAAGAGATCGCTATGCTCATGTGCTTTGAAGCAACAAGAGAACTTGAACTTGAAGAAGTAGATATCGAAACGCCCATATGCCCTTCAAAAGCGAAGATGCTTAAGGGCAGCAAGCTGGCCATCGTGCCTATCCTGAGAGCGGGCCTTGGCATGGTAGACGGAATGATCTCCATGATCCCCAGCGCAAGAGTAGGTCACATAGGTCTCTACAGGAACGAAGAGACTCACGAACCGGTGGAATACTACTGCAAACTGCCCAGCGATATCGAGCACAGAGAGATAATCGTACTGGACCCGATGCTTGCAACAGGCGGAAGCGCATCAGCTGCCATTGACTTTATAAAGCAGCGCGGCGGCAAGAAGATCAGATTCATGTGCCTGATCGCGGCTCCGGAAGGAATCGAAAGGCTCCACAGCGATCATCCGGACGTGGATATATTTATTGCGGCAAAGGACGAGCACCTGAACGAGAACGCATATATCGTTCCGGGCCTTGGAGACGCAGGCGACAGACTTTTCGGCACCAAGTAGTGCCTGAAGTATATATGCGCAGAGGAGCTTCGGCTTTTTGCATAGCCCCATATGCAGAAAGTATGGCTTCAGTGCGCAGGTAATGAAAAATTATATTCAACAATTTTACGGAGGAACAAAATGGTACCTACAAAGAACCCACACCTTTTAGCGTGGATCGATGAAATGACAAAGCTCACCAAGCCTGATGATGTGGTATGGATCACAGGAGAAGAATCCCAGCTGGAAGAGATCCGAAAAGAAGGATGCTCCACAGGTGAGATGATCAAGCTCAACGAGGAGAAACTCCCGGGTTGTTATCTTCACAGAAGTGACAGACAGGACGTGGCCAGAGTAGAAGGAAGAACTTTCATCTGCTCGAAAAAACAGGAAGATGCAGGCCCCACCAACAACTGGATGGATCCTGATGAAATGTACAAGCTCCTTTATGATATAGCCGACGGCTCCATGAAGGGCAGGACTATGTACATCATCCCGTTCTCAATGGGAACGGTTGATTCACCTTTTGCAAAGATCGGTATCGAGATCACTGACTCCATCTACGTAGTACTTTCAATGGCTATCATGACCAGAGTCGGAAATAAGATACTTGATGCTCTCGGAGATTCACCTGACTATACCAAGGGACTCCACTGCAAGGACAAACTAGATCCCGAAAAGAGATACATTTCCCACTTCCCGGAAGACAACACCATCATCTCAGTAAATTCGGGATACGGCGGAAACGTACTGCTGGGCAAGAAGTGCCTGGCCCTGAGGATCGCTTCACACCTGGGTCACCAGGAAGGCTGGATGGCAGAGCACATGCTCATTCTGGGAATCGAAGATCCTGAAGGAAACGTACGCTATGTAACAGGCGCATTTCCATCTGCCTGTGGCAAGACAAATCTGGCTATGCTCATACCTCCGGAGAAATACAGGGAGGCAGGATGGAAGGTTTACTGCGTAGGCGATGACATCGCATGGCTGAGGATAGGCGAAGACGGAAGACTGTGGGCAGTCAATCCGGAGAACGGTTTCTTCGGAGTAGCTCCGGGAACCAACGCCAAATCCAATCCTAACGCGCTGGCGTCAACGAGAAAGAATTCGATTTTTACCAACGTGGTAAGAAATCTGGACGATAATACAGTATGGTGGGAGAAGATGACTCCGGACCGTCCGCTGAACGCAGAGGACTGGAAGGGCGAGATATGGCCGCCTGACAGCACCGAAAAGGGCGCTCATCCC
>JAFYIC010000172.1 GCA_017538845.1 Bacillota bacterium
TACGACCTTGATGCCTTCATCCACGTTGGACTCAAAGACGTCTGCATCTTCCGGACTGCCGACTATAGTTCCGTAATGGGTCGGCACTGCATATTCAGGTTTGATCCGGTTAATAAGACCTGCCGCTTCTTCTGCGGTCATAGTATATTTCCCGCCTATCGGGACCATTGCAACGTCACATTCGATCCCTGCGAGTTCGTCCAGTGCGTCAGTATCACCGGCAACGTAATATTTGACTCCATCCAGTGTAATGATATATCCGAGCCAGCCGTTTTCTTTCGGATGGAACTGTTTGTCCTTATTGTATGCCGGGACCGCCTCTACCTTGATCCCGCTGATCTCTACCTCTTCTCCAGGTTCCATCCCGGTTACTGTTTCCGAAATACCCAGCGCGCTGACTTCATCAAGCATGCTGTCCGGGCATACGATGACAGCGTCTTTCCCGGCTGCTTTCCTGATCGATTTTTCGTCAAAGTGATCGTAATGCCCGTGGGTTATGAAGATAATATCCGCATCACAGGTCTTTTCCGATCTTTTGAACGGGTCTATATAAACGGTTTTTGATCCTTCGATCTTTATGCTGCTCTGAGTGTTTATGGATATCTTATTCATATCTACCTCCACCTTGGCTGTTTCAGTTTCCTGTTCATCCGCCGGTTTTTCATTGCTGCTTTTGCTGCCGCATCCCGAAAAAGCAAAAAGCGCCAGGACCAGGCAGAGCAGCATCGCGATGATTTTTATATTTCTTTTCATATGATTTCCCCTTCCGGATGGATCGGGATCCGGTTTATCTCGTCGGCACTACTTCCATCCAGTATCCGTCCGGATCCGCTACGAAATAAATGCCCATCTTCGGATTCTCGAAGCAGATGCATCCCATCTCCTTATGATGAGCATAAGCCGCGTCGTAATCGTCTACCCTGAATCCCACGTGGATCTCGTTATCACCAAGATCATAAGGCTCTGTCCTGTCGCGGTACCATGTGAGTTCAAGCATGGTCACGTCGCCTTCATCGGCCATGAATACGATCTCATAAGACCCGTCGTCTGAGGAGATCCTTCTCACCTCTTTGAAGCCGAAAGCCTCTTCATAGAATTTCATGGATTTTTCCAGATCCAGTACCGTGATACAACTGTGATAAAGTGTGAATTTCATATCTCTTTTCGCTCCTTCCGCGAGTGTTTTACTGTCGCTTTTTCTCAATCAGATTATACCACTCTTTTCATGCTATTCAGAATCTATCGGCAATTTTACCGCCGTAATCTTTCCCTTCCTCCCCCAAAACCCGGTCCGTTTATGTTAAAATTACAGTAGAAACAAGCACGTATACGGAGGATCACAAAATGGTAAAAAGGGACTACAGCAAACTTCAGAATGGAAGCGATATCAGAGGCGTCGCCGTAGAGGGTTTCCCCGGCGAAATACCGAATCTGACATCGGAAGCGGCCATCAGGATAGCGAGAGGATTCCTTCTCTGGCTATGTGAAAAGACAGGAAAAGTCCCGTCGGATCTGAAGATCTCTATAGGAAGAGACCCCAGGATCACAGGCATGGAACTGAAGTACGGACTCCTGAACGGCTTCGGGCCCTACGATGTGGAAACTCTGGACTGCGGTCTGGCATCCACCCCGGCCATGTTCATGTCCACCCTTTTCACCGGATTCAAATGTGACGGAGCTATCATGATCACCGCCAGCCACCTGCCTTTCAACAGGAACGGCTTTAAATTCTTCGACAAAGACGGCGGTCTCAATAAAGAAGATATATCCGCGATCCTCAGGAACGCAGAAGACGACGAGAGGCTGGCAAAGCTCACGCCTTTCCTTTCCAATAAACCGCCTGAGACCAGCAGGATGACCCAGTATCCGGCAAAGGCAGCGCCTCTTATGGACGCTTACTGTGATCACCTCATCAATCTTATCAGGCGCGGCGTCAATCATTCGCTCACATTCGATAAGCCTCTTACAGGCATGAAAATCGTAGTCGACGCGGGAAACGGCAGCGGCGGTTTTTACGCTACCCGCGTGCTGGAGCCACTGGGCGCGGACATCTCCGGCAGCCAGTATCTGAAACCTGACGGCAGATTCCCCAACCACGCTCCCAATCCGGAAGACCCGAAGGCCATCGCCTCCATATGCGACGCGGTCAAAAGTGCCGGAGCCGATCTGGGGATAATATTCGATACAGACGTAGACAGATCCGCCGCAGTGGATAACAACGGCAAGGAGATCGCGAGAAACGGTATCGTTGCCATGGCAGCGTCCCTGGTAGCAGAAAGGTTCCCGGGAACCACCATAGTCACTGACAGTATCACCAGCACAGAGCTTACTGATTTCCTTGAGAACGTGCTGGACTTAAAGCATCTCCGCTTCAAGAGAGGCTACAAGAATGTTATAAACAAAGCCATTGAACTGAACGCAGCCGGCGAAGACTGCCAGCTGGCTATCGAAACATCGGGCCACGCAGCTATGAAAGAGAACCACTTCCTTGACGACGGCGCTTATCTTGCGACAAAGATAGTCATAAAGGCGGCGAAACTCTTCGCCATCGGAAAATCCATAGATACTGTTCTGGAAGATCTGAAAGAGCCGGCGGAAGCGGAAGAAGTCCGCATCCCCATAAAGCCAGAAGCCATCGAAAAGGCCGGCAGCCTGGCCGCGATCGGGGACAAGGTCATCAATGAGCTTTCAGCGTGGGCAGAAAATTATCCCGGCATGGAACTTGTAAAGCCCAACTATGAAGGCGTGCGGATCGCCTTTGACATGGAACTTCCGAAATCCCCGGACGACGCGGAAGACAAGGCGAGTGAGCGTCTCGCAGGCTGGTGCCTGCTGAGGAAATCTCTCCACGACCCGCTCCTGCCTCTGAATGTGGAATCTTCCGTGAAAGGCGGCTGCAGAGTGATATATGAACTTCTCTACAGTTTCCTGTCCGGATATGACGAACTGGACACGGAGCCGCTGAAAAAGAAACTGGACTGAGTTCAAAAGAAAAGATAAAAAAAGACCCCGCGTCTGACGCGGGGTTTTCTTTGCATAAAAAGTCCCGGCATGGCGCTGCCACACCGGGTCTTTTGCTCTATACGAATTTCTTCATTTCCGATTTGTATCTTTCGACTCCCGGCTGATCGAAGGGATCAACGCCCATGAGCCTTGCCGTGATCACGCAGCTTGTCTCGAAATAGTAGATCAGCTGTCCCAAAACGTATTCGTTCATTACAGGAACGCTGATGTGTACCAGCGGTACTCCGGCTTCCTTGTGGGCATCCAGGGCACCCTTTGCTGCAGCCCTGTTCAACGCCGCAAGCCCTACTCCGTCATATTTGCCGCCGGGCACCATAATGTCGAAAGGATTCTCTTCTATATCTATGACCGTTTCAAAGAATACCGGCGCCCCGTCCTGGAGGAACTGTCCCATGGAATGGAGATCCCCCGTCATGTCCAGTGCCATCGGCAGTATGCCCTGGCCGGCCTTTCCTTCACTTTCCGCGAAAAGCTGCCTGAGCCATTCGGTAAATCCGTGCATAGACGGTTCATATGTCAGGAACGTTTCCACGGCTTTTCCCTTTTCCTTCAGAAGGTATCTGTTGATGCCGTAATCCTGGAGCACGTCGTCCCAGCCCATATCCGTAGCCATTATCTCCGCACCCCGGTGGAGGTCCTTGATATTCACTCCTGCCACAGCCATTGGGAGAAGTCCCGCTTCGGAAAGCACGGAGTATCTGCCCCCGATGTCATCGGGCATGGTAAAGAGTTTGTACCCTTCTGTCTTAGCCTCCTCACGAAGTCCGCCTTCGCCTGTGCCCGTTATGAAATAGATCCTATCCCTGAAAGAGGTATCGTATTTTTCTGTCATTATCTTCTTGAAGATGTGATAAACCGCTTCCGTCTCCGCAGTCGTTCCGGATTTTGAAACCACGCAGAGGCAAATATCTTTCCCCTCGAGTTTCTGCATCAGCTCCAGGTGATATGCGGGAGAAAGGTTAGTGCCTGCGAAAAGCACTTCGATACCGTCATGCTTCAGCTGCCCCGCTCCGCCTATGGCGTCGATGACCGCTTTTGCGCCAAGATAGGATCCTCCGATACCGATCACCACCAGAGTATCGCACTTCTTCTTTATCTCTTCCGCAGTCTCCAGAATGGCTCGCATTTTCCTCTGATCAAAATAAAGGGGAAGTTTCACCCATCCGGAAAGATCCATTTTACCGGACCAGAGCGCCTCCATTATTGACGCTGTATCTTCTTTCTGTTCCTTCAGTTCATCGGCAGTTATACCCGTGTTCGACAAATCAATAGTAAAATCCATTGCGTTGCTCCTTTCGAAAATCACAGTATCAGCCAGTTTATCACTTCCATGGCCACCGGCAGAGTTATCACGGAAAGCACCGTGGACTCGAACATGATCATAGTGGCCAGTTCTTTATTGTTGTTTTCCTGCTCCGCAAGCATGCATACCGTAGCCGCCTGCGGGAAACTTGTCCCCAGCACCAGCATGGCTTTTACCATAGGCGCAATCGGGAGAAAATATACGAGAAGTACTGTCAGTGCGGGAAGCAGCACCAGTTTGTTCAGCGAGCTTTCCCATACCACCCTCTGCCTGAGTATATCCTTTACATGACATTTCGTCAGCGTCGAACCTATGAATACCATGGCCATAGGTGTGGCTACTCTTCCCATATAGTCCAGATAGGTGGCTATTGTCTCGCCTACGGTGCCGGAGAATCTCCAGCCGGAAACGCTTATGACGAATCCCAGCACCAGCGCAACTATATTCGGATTAGCGAGCACTTTCCCGCATACCGCGAAAACATGCCCCGCTGTCACTTTCTTCCTGGGCTCGCCTCTGTCCCTGTGGAGCAGGTAAAGCCCGTAGGAGAAGAAGATGAAATTCAGCGCCGAACTGTGGGCTATCATCAGGAAGAAAGCCTCAGAGCCGTAAAATACCGAGGCTATGGCAAATCCCATGAACCCGTTGTTGGGGCTCACCATGGCGAACTCCGCGACACCGGATATGTCCCTCGGGAACTTTCTGGCTTTCCCGTACAGGAACGCCCAGCCGCAGTATATGGCAAAGCAGGCCAGCGACGCTCCGAACATGAGCAGGAATTCCAGAGCCAGGGATGTTGTCATCTTCAGGGAACCTATCTCTTCCGCAATGAGACAGGGGTAGGCAAAATATACGATGAACTTGTTCAGTCCGTGGTTCATCTTGTCGTCTATGAAGTTGAATCGTCTGAGGAGATACCCTGTGCCGAGCATCCCGAACAGGACTGCAAATTGTCCGTACATCTTCTTTTCCCCCGGCGGGATACCCCGCCCGCTCTGTCCGTCCGCGGATCAGCCAAAGTAAAGGTTCGTTGTTATATATTCAGGATCGCAGGTCACGTCGATGCCCAGGCCCCGCAGGGTCTGCTCGTCTCTTTCACTGAGTATGGCCGTACAGTGAGCTCTGCATCCTCTCAGTTCCTTGATCTTGTCCAGAGCCGCCTTTGCAGACGGATTGGTTGCCGCCGATATGGTCAGCGCGTTCAATATCTCTTCGCAGTTCAAGCTGGTCCTGTCATTCTGCAGGATATCGACTTTCAGGTTCTGTATGTCCGCCAGCACCTGCCTTGAGATCAGGTCTATATCGTCATTGAGTCCTGACAGGACTTTTATGGCGTTAAGGATGTTGGCTGCAGCTGCTACCATCCTTCTTGAACTTCTTCCTGTAACGATCTGACCGTCGGGAAGTTCCATTGCCATGACTACCACGTTCTCATAGTGGTCTCCGTCGCTGACTCTCTTTTCTTCCGCATACTCTCTGGCCGGTTCAACTACTACTCTGTCTTCGACTACCAGATTGCATTCGTCCATGAGCAGTTTTGAACGTTCCAGGCTTGCCTCGCTTATCTTCCCTTTTTTGTAGTCCACCAGAGCGATCAGGTATCTTCTGATTATCTCCTGATATGATGCCTCTTTGACTACTTCGTCATCTATGATGGAAAAGCCCGCCCTGTTGACGCCCATGTCAGTCGGGCTCTTGTATTCTGATTCGGTTCCTGTGATCTTTTCTATGATCCTCTTCACTACCGGGAATACTTCCAGGTCCCTGTTGTAGTTGACCGCCTGCTCACCGTAGGCTTCCAGATGGAAGGAGTCGATCATGTTCACGTCTTTAAGGTCTGCCGTCGCCGCCTCGTAGGCTACATTCACCGGATGCTTCAGGGGGAGGTTCCAGATCGGGAATGTCTCGAACTTGGCGTATCTCACTTTCACGCCTCTCTTGTTGTCGTGGTAAAGCTGTGAAAGGCATGTTGCCAGTTTGCCGCTTCCGCCGCCCGGGCCCGTTACGACTACCAGAGGCTTGGAAACTTCTATGTACGGATTGGCTCCGTAGCCCTCTTCACTTACTATGGTATCCACGTCTGTGGGATATCCTTTTGTGAAGGTATGCTTGTATGTTTTGATGCCGCGGCGCTCCAGCTTGTTGATGAACATATTCACCGCAGGTTCATCCTGATATCTGGTGACTACCACGCTGTTTATCTCAAGGTCGTATCTTCTGAAGATATCCAGCAGCCTCAGCACTTCCAGGTCGTATGTGATACCGAAATCCTGTCTGGTCTTGCTTGTTGTGATATCCCCGGCGTAGATGCACATTATGATCTCTGCGTGATCCTTCAATCTCTGCAGCAGTTTGATCTTGGCGTTTTCGTCAAATCCCGGTAGTACGCGCATTGCATGTTTGTCCTGGACCAGTTTGCCTCCGAATTCAAGGTAAAGTCTCTCGCTGTTGCCGCTGTTGATCCTTTCCCGGATATACTTGG
Source organism: Bacillota bacterium (assembly GCA_017538845.1). GTDB lineage: Bacteria > Bacillota > Clostridia > Peptostreptococcales > Anaerovoracaceae > RGIG7111. The sequence goes on from JAFYIC010000172.1 coordinate 6,810, forward strand.
ACTGCTCTTCGATGTATTTCTCAGCATCAAAACCTATTTTTTTCATTTTTCCCTCCCTGCGTAAATGAATATATCTAAAGAAATGCCACAGCTCCGGCGACCGCCGTCGCCACCATAGCTATACAAATGGCTATTGCCACTATTTTTGCTGTTTTACTGTTCATGATCTCCTCCTGCCGATTACATCACCTTTATGTTCAGTTTGTTTCTGGCCTCGGTAAAAAGCCCCTTCAGGCTTATCACATAGTCTATATCGATATCCCCCGGCTTATCGAAAGTCAGCGAGTTCTTTATATCGTTGGTCAGGACTTCCATCTCCACAGGTCCGATCGGGGTATCATAAAACCCGGTGAACCTTTTGCCTTTCTCAAAGCTGATCTCCGTGTCCACCGCTATATTCTCACCGAACCTTTTCATCTTCACAGCGTCTTCAGATATCTTGAGCCGGATCTTGCATCCGAGGAAGCCTTCCATCTCGCCTTCATCGTATATGAGATAAAGGTTGTCCCCTTTCCTGTACAGATCGCCTTCCGTAATCAGCTCAAGATTTTCTTCTCTTTCATCTTCGTTGAA